>NZ_JBFRTR010000098.1:0-82482 GCF_041474215.1 Vibrio sp. 10N.222.52.C12 | reverse complement strand
ATTAATTTACATCTATCGAGGGTTTTATACATAAATTTGTCGTTTCAAAGGTAGTAAATAAGAAGAGATGATTTTCTTATCAATCTTCACGTCTTCAATTGACTGAACAAATACCGTTGTTTCAAAAAATTCGGTGAAGATAACCAGTCGATTTACGTCCATGAGCCTTAACTATTTGTATTGAATGGTTTTGTTGAACTCCTCAAATATGACTCACCGACAGGCCTTTACAAAACTTTACGAATGCAAAGAATGTAAATTTAATGCAAATGGTAATAGTTATCACTTATATTCACTCCCGAAATAATTCAGTGGTACCGGCAACGGTTCAGCGAACACATCGAATAAATAACAAAGTGTTCGTCTAAAAGAATAAAAGCGGAGTAAAGGACATGTTTTCAAAGAGCCCATTAGCTTTAGTGATCGGCGCAGTATTAGCTTCACCAGCAGTATTGGCAGAAACAGTAAAAACAGACGAGCATATGGTTGTTGAAGGTCGTGACTACGGTTATAAAGCCGACACGAACACAACAGCAATGCGCATGGAGGCGACTCAATTAGAGACTCCGGGACAAGTTTTAGTAATCGATGAGCAAATCATCGATGAACAGCGTGCAACAACGCTTGGTGACGTGCTTAAGAATGACGCGAGTGTAAGTGCTGGCGGTACAAGCCGTAACCGTGAACGTTTCTCTCTACGTGGTTTCTCGGTAGAAAGCTCTTCGGGCTTCCTTAAAAATGGCCAGCAACATTGGTCTCACTACCGTCAACCAATCGAACTGCTAGAGCGTGTTGAAGTACTAAAAGGACCTTCTGGTCTTCTTTATGGTATTTCTGCACCAGGTGGTTTGATCAACATGGTAAGCAAAAAGCCAACTTACGATACGCAAGTAAGTGTTAGCCAAGATATTGGTTCTAATGACCATTCTCGTACAACGGTAGACGTAAGTGGCGCTTTGAACGACGCTGAAACTCTACGTGGTCGCGCGATTCTATCTAAAGAAAGCTACGGCTCTTGGAGAACTTATGGTGACGGAACTGAACCACAAACAGAACGTTTTGTTGGTGGTGTATTCGTTGATTACGATGTAACTGAAGACGTGACAGTTTCTGTTCATTACGACAAAACTAACGACGAAGGTAGCGTAGATTCTGGCGCTTTATACACGCTAGATGGCAACCGAGTAGGTAGCGACAAGCACATCTGGGATGCACAGTGGTCACAGATCGAGAATGATGTTGAGAACGTTGGTTTTGATATTGCTGCTAACCTGACTGATACATGGTCATTAAAAACAGGTTTCAACTACCAAGATTTCGAACGTATTGATATGGAAAGCTACCCAAGCT
This sequence comes from Vibrio sp. 10N.222.52.C12, assembly GCF_041474215.1. Classification (NCBI taxonomy): domain Bacteria; kingdom Pseudomonadati; phylum Pseudomonadota; class Gammaproteobacteria; order Vibrionales; family Vibrionaceae; genus Vibrio; species Vibrio sp. 10N.222.52.C12. Next base: position 81,132 of record NZ_JBFRTR010000098.1, on the reverse strand, counting down.
TTTCAAATATGAATCCTGATGGTACGGGCACCGTGACTCAAGGCGGTAACTACCGTCATGATAAATGGCGTTTCAGAACGGCTTACGTTGATCTAACAACAACCGCTGATCTTGCGGGCACAGAGCACCAACTATTATTCGGTGCTAACTGGTTAGGCTACAGCTATTACCGTGGTATGGATCGCTTCAGCAGCGCTGAATACGCACCAGATGCAACAGTACCAGCGCCGTCAGTGGGTCCAACATCGCTAGGTAAGATGAGTACTTACGATACTTGGGGCTTCTACATCCAAGATTTGATTACTATTAATGATGAATGGCAAGTTCTTGCGGGTGCTCGTTTCGACCGTAAAGTAAGTGATGGCGTAGCAGAAGAAAATGTAGCGCCTAAGCTTGGCCTGATTTACCACCCAGCATCAAACGGTAGTATCTACGCTTCTTACTCTGAAAGTTTCGAACCACAAGGTGTTGTCTCTAGCGGTAGCCGTAACTACACCAACGATGGCGAACTTCTTGATGCCGCGACGGGTGTTTCTTACGAAGTCGGTACTAAGTGGGAGCTGATGGACGAACGTCTATTCGTTTCTGGTGCGGTATTTGATATTACCCAAGAAAACATCTCAATGGATGTAGAAGACACTTCATCAGGCGATTGGACGAAGACACAAGGTGGCGAACAAGTTCACCGTGGCGCTGAGTTAGCAGCGCAAGGCTTTATCTCAGAAAAATTCTCTATGTCTGGTTCTGCAATGTACTTAGATGCTGAAATCACGAACCATGAAACATATGAAGGTAACCGTCCAGTAGACGTACCTGAGTTTGCAGCAAGCGTTTGGTCTACCTATGCAGCAACAAACGAAGTTGATGTGAACCTGGGTCTTATCTACGAAGGTTCTCGTTACGGCGATAGCGCGAACACATTCAAGAAAGACGGCTACGCACGTGTCGATATGGGTGCAGCATACACGCTTAAGTACGACGATTCTCTTGATTTCGTAGCGCGTCTAACAGTCGAGAACGTATTTGATAAAGAATACCTAGCGGGTGGCGGTTCAACATCTTCAAACCACCAATTTGCTGAAGACGTAGTAATCGGCGAAGGCCGTAACTACATGGCGACTTTACAGGTAAAATACTAATTTGTTAGTAGGGTACTATTGTTAGCCTAAATACTAAGGGGAAAGTTTCGGCTTTCTCCTTTCGTGATTCTGCTATTCAGTAAAATATCCCTAGTAATGCGAGTGACTTTTAATGATAATGAGAGTGCTTATCAATAATAGTATTTATCAATAAAATGTATTTGACCTTCTTCTATAGTAAATGACTACAATTATGAATCTTTTAAAAACTAGCCTAGCGCTTGCCATCAGTTTGGTTGCAACGTCTTCTATGGCAAACAGCTTGGATCAAGCTCAATCAATTCAAAACAAGACCAATAACGCGTCGGCTTCGAGCCAGAAGGTTATTGATAAAAGCTCACAAGCGACTTTAATGCTGCAAGCTGAGATTGAGCGTCTGCAAGAAGAAGTTAAAAACCTAGAAATCTATCACGATCACCTTGCTGCATTAGTTGAGAGCCAAAACCAAGAAGCTCAAAGCATTGAAGAGCAGATCGAAGAAATCAAATACACACGCCAAGGTGTTGTGCCATTGATGTATCAAATGATCGATGGTCTTGAACAGTTGGTAGAGAAAGACGTGCCGATTAAGAAAGAACAGCGTCTAGAAAGAGTAGAAAAGCTACAAGCAATGATGACTCGTGCTGATGTGAGTGATGCTGAGAAGTATCGTCGTATCCTGGAAGCTTACCAAATCGAGATGGACTACGGCATCAAGCTCGGTGCTTACCAAGGCCGCGTTGCATTGAGCAACGACAGAACGATTGAAGCTGACGTGTTGCACCTAGGTCGTATCTCTTTGGTGGCTCGTAACCTAAATGGCAGCCAATATTGGTCTTGGAATCAAACACAAAATCAGTGGCAAGAGCTAGATTCTTCAATGAAATCTGAGCTAGATAAAGCTTACGACATTGCAAGCCAACAAGCGGCGCCAAGCCTAATTACTTTACCTGTTTCTTTAACTGTTGCGGAGGTTAAGTAATGAACTTAAAGCCATTAGCAGCATTGCTTTGCATTACATCACTTTCATTTTCAGCTTTCTCTGCATCAGATACGACGGCTCAGCTAGTTAATAAAGCAAAATCAGAGAGTCGAACTCAAGCTTCTCACAACGTAGTGCGTGAAGCTGATTTCAAAAAGACAGAACAAGAACTGAAAGCGATCAAAGCTCAGCTTGAAGCGAAGCGTACGTCTATCCAAGGTGCGACAGATGTTCTGACTCAAACGTTCAGTGATAACGAAAACAAGCTTGCTCGCTTAGAAGAGAAGCTGCGTTTAGAAACCGGTAGCTTAGGCGAGCTGTTCGGTGTCGTTCGTCAAAACGCAAAAGAACTCGGCGCAGAGCTTAGCTCAACCGTGAATAGTGTTGATCGTGCTGAACACACTGCAACTGTTGATCAAATCATTGATGCTAAATCACTGCCTTCAATGCCACAGCTGACCGGTTTGTGGATGAGCATGGTTGAACAGATCCAAGCGAGTTCTGAGCTTAGCAAATCTCAAATTGCATTCATTAATGGTGAAGGCAATACAAACAAGGTTGACGCTTACCGACTAGGTTCGATTGGTCTTGTGACAGAGCAAGGCTATGTTAGCTGGAACACTCAGCGTGAAGATGCGATCGCTTACCTTAAGCAACCACAAAATGGTCCAACGTTAGCGTCACTTTCTTCGTTAGCGAATGGTGAAGTATCTAACGTGGTTGTCGATCCTTCTCGCGGGTTTATGCTAGAGCAATTAGCACTTACGCCAAGTTTAACTGACCGTCTACAAGCGGGTGGTGTGGTTGGTAAAGTGATTCTTGGCCTACTAGCTATTGGTCTAATCATCGCATTAGTTCGTGGTGTCTCTCTTGCTATCGCACGCCAGAAAATTCGCGCGCAACTTAAGAACCCTGAGCAAGCGGGTGATAACCCACTAGGTCGTGTTCTTGCGATGTACAACAAGGAACAAAACCAAACGGTTGAAGCGTTAGAGTTGCGACTTTTAGAAGCGGTAGTTGATGAGCAGACTCACCTAGAGAAAGGTCTATCGATGCTTAAGCTATTGGCGGCACTAGCACCAATGTTGGGCCTTTTAGGTACAGTAACCGGCATGATCGAAACATTCCAAGTGATCACTCAGTTTGGTAATGGCGACCCTAAAGTTATGGCGGGTGGTATCTCGATGGCGCTTGTAACTACGGTACTTGGTCTGGTTGCGGCAATGCCTCTTCTACTGGCACACAACATTCTTAGCACTCAAGCAGAAAACATTCGCAATATTCTTGAGAAGCAAGGTATTGGTCTTGTTGCTGAGCAGGCTGAAAAGACCTTTGAATCAAACGCTGTTGTTTCACCAGTTGGGACTGCTGCGTAATGGATATTTTGTCGGGTTCTCTATTACCAGCGAGTTGGTTAACGAGTGACTGGCTGCTGTCTTTATCAAGCTTTATGGAGCAGGGCGGTTTCGTCCTGTGGTGGCTAGCGGCTGTCGTCCTAGTGTATTGGGTGCTTGTGGTAGAACGTGTGCTTTATCTTGCGTTCTACTTTCCTAAGCAACGCCAAGCTTGGATAGCGAAATGGCATGAAAGAGAAGATCACTCTTCTTGGCATGCCAAAGCCATTCGTGAAGGTTGGTTAGGGCAAGCGAGTATCTTGCTTAACCAAAACTTGAATTTTATTAAGCTGTTAGTCGCTATTTGCCCGATGTTGGGCTTGCTAGGCACTGTAACCGGTATGATCTCTGTTTTTGATGTTATGGCGACACAAGGCAGCAGTGACCCTAAATTGATGGCTTCAGGTATCTCGTTAGCAACACTGCCAACCATGGCAGGCATGGTTGCAGCGTTAGCGGGCATGTTCGTTCACGCTCGCTTAGCGAAAGTATGTAACCGCTTAGAATTGAAATTAGAAAAATCTTTAAGGAGTCAACGATGAGACTCGGTCGACGTCATTCTAAAAACGAAGAGGCTCAAATAGACCTTACTTCGATGCTTGATATTGTCTTTATCATGCTTATTTTCTTTATTGTGACCAGTTCATTTGTTCGTGAGTCAGGGGTGGAAGTCAATCGCCCACAAGCTTCTAACGTAGTAAGCCAAAAGGATGCAGGCATCTTTGTTGCGATTACTTCTGCAAACGACATTTTCATCGACAAGCGTGTCGTAGATGTTGAACGTGTCCAAGCGACGTTAGAGCACTTGTTGCTAGAACAACCTGATGCTTCTTTGGTTATTCAAGCGGATGAACACGCTTACAACGGTACTGTTGTTAAAGTGATGGATGCCGCGAAAGGTGCAGGTGTTAAAAACATTGCGCTTGCTGCTGATAAGCGATGATCTTGGAGGATCTTCATAAATGATTCGCCTATTTCTTGCTTTACCGCTAGCGGGCGCGTTGGGCTTAGCGCTGTTTTCTTTCATGGCTTGGATGGTCGATAATGGCCACCAACGTTCACCAGACGATAGCGAGACGTTAATTTTCAACATGGTAATGGTGGAACAAGAACAAGAAGTTCAAAGAAGACAACGCGCAGTCCCTGAAAAACCAGAAATGCCAGAGCCGCCACCGGAAGCGCAAACGTCTCAGTCACAAGCTGAAGTTACGCCTCTGAATTCGATGTCTTCTTTGCCTTCATTGGATTTGAACACATCCATTGATGGCTTAGCGATTAACGCACCGACATTCTCTGATTTTGGGTCAAACCAACAAGCAATGCCTTTGTATCGAGTAGAGCCTCGTTATCCAGCGAAAGCGCTTAAGCGTGGAGCTGAAGGCCATGTGATTATGTCTTTTACTATCGATGAAACGGGACGTCCAATTGACATTCAAGTCACTGACGCAAACCCACGTCGTATGTTTGAACGTGAAGCGATGAGAGCACTTAAAAAATGGAAATATCAACCGAAAGTCGTCGATGGAAAAGCGATAGCTCAGGTTGGTCAAACCGTGAAACTAGAGTTTAAGTTGGCAAAATGATGAAACATATATGGATATTAGTGGGCTTGTTGTTAATGCCCCTTACAACACAGGCACAAGAGCTAACCCAATATACTGCTATTCGTGTTCAAAAGGCGCATAAGCTTGCTCAAGATGAACAGGTTAAACAGGCCATTGACGTACTAGCAGGTTTAGAGCTTTCTAAGGGCTACGACAAAGCGTACGTAGCTCGTATGCTAGGTGTTTTTTACTGGCAAGATGGCAAAACCGATAAGGCGATTAAGCAGCTTACATACGCCGTCGATACCAATTTGCTGGTGGATGAACAAGCTTGGATAACGAAGCGTATGCTTGCGGATCTGTTATTAAACGATCAACAGTTCAAAAACGCGCTTCCACATTACTACGAGTTAGTAAAAACAGCGCCAGAGGCAGAAAAGAAAGACGTGCTTTGGATGCGAATTGCACAAGCGGAATACCAAATCGAAAACTGGTCAAAAGTACTGGTTGCTATTGGTAATCGCGACAAGTTCAATGCGAAATCAGAACTGTCGCCTCTTTCGCTAAAATTGGGTGCACAACTACAGTTAAAGCAATGGAAGCAATCTATTCCAACACTGGAAAGCCTGATTGAACTTCAGCCAGAAAAAGACAACTGGTGGCGTCAACTTGTGGGTATTCAGTTAAGACTAGAGCGTAACCGCGATGCATTGAACACACTAGCGTTGGCTGATCTACAAGGTGTTGAGCTGAAGAACTCAGATCGCCGCTTGTTAGCGCAGCTTTACGCGAAACGTGGTATTCCAGAGCGTGCAGCACAAGAGATCGCTAAGTTAGATGATGCGAACAGCGATGTTCAACTCCTGGCTGAGCAAGCAACCTACTGGCAGTTAGCGAAAGAGTGGGACAGTGCTATTGAAGTATGGACGTTAGCGTCTAAAAAGGACACGCAATATCATTGGAATGTGGCTCAATTACTGGTTCAGCAAGGTTACTACGATCGTGCTCTGGTTGTTTTGGATAAAGTGAAAGACAAGAACAAGCAAGCTGATGTTGCTTTAGCGAAAGTACGTTCATGGTACAAGCTAAAGAATCTTGATAATGCTCTTGCTCAAGCGAAACGTGCGAACAACATTGAGCCTTCTTCTGAGGCAAAAGGTTGGATTAAATATCTGACTCAGCTAAGAACAGTGAGTGATAACGGCAACGTCTAACCTCTGATAGCAATACAGAAGACAAGAGAAAGTAATATAGAGAAAAGGGTGTCATTTGATGGTTCAAATGACACCCTTTTTAATTTTGGCGGTTAAAGCTTTTTGAACTTTATCGTTCCAATGCGGCAGTTAAGGCTCGCACATCGTGCCGCTGGACGTAGCACTTTGAATCACGCCGCTGGTATCAGCAACCCAATTAATGGTGCAGTCACGATAAGGGTTTTTGAATGCGTGTACTGTATAACCATTGTCTAACGGTTTCTTGGTTTCAATCCAAGCATAGTTTCGAGACGCCCAAAAACTGATAGGGCGTGACCGTTCGGTGAGATAACGTTCTTGTACATCGGTTATGTCTGAACCGATGTATTCTTGAATATGTTCTTCCGTGCTGATTATTTGGCTAGTGCACGCCGTCACTAGCGCAGCAAAAGCCAAAACAAAAATACGCATTTCAAATCCTTTTAAGCTTCATTAGCTATCATCAAACCAGTGATCAAATAGTCCCAACTTTCTATCCTTAAAGCTACGACTGTTACCTTAAACCCATCTCAATCAAGCATGTTGAGATTGAGCTTTTTTGAGCTTTGACCCTGTTATCAATAACCTCTAATAAAACGAATCAAATCCCTTTAGTACACGTTAGCAAGAATATGCATACAGTTCGATTACTTCCCATGTAATGTTATGTAAATTTTCTTACGCCGCTCGGCAAACGTAAACAATGTAAATTGAATGCCAATACGAATGATTATCAACTAAATTGTCGCCATAAAATTTATAGGTATTGGTTTGTATGTCGTTAAAAAGTAGGGCGGTTCAGTCATGGTCTCGTCGACTTCATGTTTATATTTCTATGGCTCTTCTGTTCGTGGTTCTTTTCTTCTCAGTGACAGGTATAACCCTTAACCGACCTGAGTTATTTGAATCAAGCCAACCCAATATCCAACGCTCTACGCTAACGCTTCCTACTAGTTTATTTACGATCCAAGACGGCCGTTTAAAAGCTGACGAGACAGCCTTTGAAACGTTTCTGTTTGAAGAAGCTAACCTCTCCGGCGTTCCTTCAGGTTTGGACATCTACGCAGAGATCGAAGACGGTGAGTTGCTCATCGGTGAAGTGTCTATGGACTTCAAAGGACCGGGCTACAACGCTTCCGTGTTTGTTGACGTTACGTCTGAATTTGTAGAAGTCGAAACCACGAATTACGGCGTTATCGCATTGTTGAACGATCTGCATAAAGGTCGTAACAGCGGTGAAGTATGGAAATGGTTTATCGATATCACTGCGCTACTGATGATCTTCTTTGTGCTTACTGGCGTGTGCTTACTGTTACCTAAGAAAAAAACACTCAATACCTCCATTAAATGGACGGTGTTTGGGTCTGCAATCTCACTTGCTATCTATTTTGTCGCCGTACCTTAACCCTTAATTAGCTTGATGAAGTGGGTTGATGAATCAGCTTGAAGAACGAATTAAAGGTTAAACGGATTTAAAAGGTTGTTAAACATGAAAAAAATGAACTGGAGCAAGGCGCTTCTTGCTTTATCTCTTTTGCCAAGCCTAGGTATGGCACAAGCGATTCCTGATACGGCAAAACTTGATGTGAGCTTCGAGCTTCCAAAGATTGATACCTCTATGTATGCGCGTCCCTATGTGGCGGTGTGGGTAGAGAACAGCGAACGAAAGTCAGTGAAAACCATTGAACTTTGGGTCGGTAAAGATGAATGGCTGAAAGATCTACGCAGCTGGTGGAGAAAGGTTGGCCGTTACGATCGTGTTCTTGTTGACGCTGTGACATCCGCAACGCGTCCAGCTGGCAAGTACCGTTTCGCTTGGGATGGTAAGAGTGATGATGGCCAAGCACTAGAACAAGGCGAGTACACGGTTCATATCGAAGTGGTTCGTGAACATGGTGGCCGTAACTACCTTCGCCAAAAAGTATCACTCACAGATTCAAACGTATCTTACGAATTAAAAGCAACGGAAGAGACGGGTGAAATCACCCTGAACTACATCGCTAAATAGTAAGTGCGAACAGTAAAACCAAGCTGAACAGAATAGACAGTCGTCATCGTAGGCTCAGATAGAGCGACACGGCTAACAATTATAAATAATGGAATTGAACATGATGAAACAGACAAAAATCAAAGCACTTGCTCTAGCGGGTGTGATGGCATTCGGCCTAGCAGCAACGACAACGGCACAAGCTCACCCACGTTGGATTTTGCCATCTCACTTCACTGTATCTAAAGAAGGTGGTGATTGGCTAACGTTCGACGTTACTGCGTCTCATGGTACGTTTGTTTTTGATAAGCCTGCTGGTAGCGAAAATGCTCATGTCATCATGCCTGATGGTCGCAGCGAGCGTCCTAACTTTGTTATTCGCGGGAAGCGTCGTTCAATCTTCGATTTCTATTTTGAAGAAGAAGGTACGCACAAAGTTGCGATTAACAACGAGCCTTCTTACTACACGCAATACAAAGCTGGCCGTCGTGATACCGTGAAGTGGATTAAAGCGAACAAGGCTGAGCGTGACTCAGTTCTGCCTGAAAAATCACGTGACGTGGTAACGCAGATCAGCTTCACTCGTGCAGAAAGCTACATCACGGTAGGTAAGCCAACGGATTCAGTGTTCAAAATTGAAGGCAAGCTTCTAGAAATGAAGCCTGTGACACACCCTTCAGATATCGTTGAAGGCGAACCTGTGACATTCCAGTTCTTCTACAACGGTGAAATCCAGAAAGACGTGAAAGCGGAGATTACTCGTGAAGGTACGCTTTACCGCAACCACCAAGAGCAGATTGATGTGGTGAGTGATGAGAACGGTGAAATCACGTTTACTCCAGACGTAGCAGGTCGTTACGTAATGAAAGCGAACTACAAAGGTGAGTTGATTGACAACCCACTGGCAGACAAAGCAAGCGCGAACGTTCACCTAACGTTCGAAGCGCTGCTTCAATAGTCTGTGATATCGGGGCTAGATCCCTGATTAAGAATCAAAAAAACTTAAGGGCTCATTTGAGCCCTTTATCGCTCAGTTTACTTCTGAGAATTTGCACTGTGGCTAGGGTACGAACCATGACAATAAAAACAAAACTTAACGCTTTAATGACTCCTTGCTTAGCATTGGGACTTGGTTTCGCTGCATTACCTGCGCAAGCACACTTTCCACTGATGAGCTGCTGGTTTGAAGGTAAGACTGTTGCTTGTGAAGCGGGTTATTCGGATGGCAGCAAAGCGATTGATTACGCAGTTGAGATGTACGATTACGAAGACAACTTGATTGCAAAAGAGATGACAGATAAACGTTCTATCGTTGAATTCCCACATCCTGACACTGAGTTCTACCTTGTGTTCGATTCAGGTCATGAGTTTCCAGTTGAAGTTGATGTTGTAGAGATCAGTGAAAAATGATGATTCAAAGCGTACGTGCTGATACGGGCGGCAGAGAGGGCAAATGGGTAGGACTGATCATTGTGTTCATCCTTTGCTTTGCAACTGTCGCAATCCCATTTAATCAGGCTGAATCCCACGTTAAAGCAGTGCTTGATCATCAAATTCTAGTGACTGATGTTGAACAAGAAAACTTGGCGATGCTATCAGAGCTGCGTTTAGCGCATGAAGAAATCCGTGACCTGCGCATGGACTCAGATGGTGAATGGCCGAGTGTTGCATCACTTAAAGATGAATGGGTTGCCCCGTTTGTAGAAGATCAGAGTTGGAAGCGCAAAGGTTCTCATGCTTGGGTACTGGACGAGCGTGGTTATTACTTTTCTACTCCAAGTGAACAAGCTACGCCTACCGATCATGGTTTTGCGGATTCCTTTATTTTAAATGCGAACAGCGTTTCTCCTGAAATCTGGATCTTCTTGGGCGGTGTAGCGAAACAGCCCGCTACTTTTGACCAACACACGCTAGAGTCTACGGGTTGGAAAATGGTCGTGAACGAATCAGAAATTGAACAGCATCATGAAAGCGATGCTCACTAATAATAAGAGAATTACTATGCGAATTATGACTCTGTTCATGTCGTTATTAGCGGTGTTCATGGCACCCAATGCATTGGCAAAAGAATATAAGATCGACAGCAACAAGCTGACGATTGGTATCACGCTTCAACCTTACTACAGCTACGTAAAAGCAGTAGTAGGCGACAAAGTGAACATCCTTCCTTTGGTTGATGCCGGCTTTAATCCGCATAACTACTTGCCACAACCGAACGACTTGAAGAGATTGAGCCAGATGGACGCCATCGTGGTAAACGGTATTGGTCACGATGACTTCGCGCTTAAAGTGATTTCAGCCGCGCAACGTGATGACCTAGTCGTGATCGAAGCAAACAAAGAAGTGCCTCTACTTCCTGCTCTTGGTCAGTCTGTTGGTCAAGGTGCCGTTAACCCACATACCTTTGTTGGGCTTTCGACAACAATTCAAAAGGTTTACACCATCGCGAGTGAGGTCTCTAAGCTCGACCCTGACAACGCGGCTTTTTATCGTAAGAATGCACGTAAATACGCAAAGCAATTTCGCTTTATGAAGCGCGATGCGATGTTGTCATTAGGTGAGTTAGATACTTCAGGTATGAAGGTCGCGACTACACATAATGCTTATGGCTACATCCTTCAAGAGTTTGGTGTGGATGTTGCGGCAGTAATCGAGCCTGCACACGGTGTTGAACCAAGTGCTAGTCAACTGCAAGAGACGATCGAGAAGATCCGCGCATCAGGCATTGATGTTCTGTTTTACGAGTTAAACATGCCAAACCGTTTTGTTGACACAATTGAAGCGGAAACAGGCGTTCAGCTTTATCGTTTTTCTCACATGACGCACGGTGAATATGAAGACGATAAAGTCGAAGTTGAGATGAAGAAGAACCTAGAGACGTTAATCGAAGCCATGAAATTTGCGGCGGCGAACCAAGCTAAAAGCGGGAACGCATAATGTTAGGTCCATCAATCTCAATTAATAAACTCGGTCTGCAATACGATAACAACGTAATTCTTGATGATATCTCGCTCGAACTTAAGGCGGGCGAGTGCCATGTAATCATGGGGCCAAACGGCGGTGGTAAAACCTCTCTGCTACGCTCTGTTCTTGGTTTGACGCCTTTCTCTGGGCAAATCAATATTCATTGGCCAGAAAAGCCAAGTATCGGTTATGTTCCACAAAAAGCGACCTTCGAATCGAGCTTGCCTTTGACGGTCATGGATTTCGTGTTGCTTAACCAAACTCGAATTCCGCTATTTTGGCGTCGTAAGTCTAAGCAATTGGATCTTGCACTCGCGCAATTGGATCGAGTGGGTATGGCGACACGTAGCGATCGCCGTATGGGACAGTTGTCGGGTGGTGAGCAGCAACGTGTGTTGTTTGCTCAAGCGCTATTGGATAACCCAAGTCTATTGGTGTTGGATGAACCAACGACCGGTATGGATGAACAGGGCGTTCGTTATCTTGAATCGCTGATTCGTGAATGTGTTGACGAGGGTCGCACGATCCTTGCGGTTCACCACGATGTAACCGCAGTACGTCGCCTTGAAGCCAATGTACATGTTGTGAATCGATTCTTGGTTGATAGTGGTCCACACGAACAGGTACTACATCCAAGTAAGATTGAAAGCTTATTCCAGCATTACAGCAGTGGTGCTGCGATGAACAAACCGAAGGAGGTTGCGTAATGGATTGGCTACGACAACTTGCCGTAAGTGGTGTTGAAGCGGGTTGGTTATCTGGCAGCTTCATGTATGCGTTCATGGTCAATGCACTGGTTGCTGCATTGTTACTGGGCCCGTTACTAGGTGGCCTGGGTACTTTGGTGATTGCTAAGCGTTTGGCTTTCTTCTCAGAAGCCGTCGGCCATGCAGCGTTAACCGGTATCGCTATTGGTGTTTTGCTTGGCGAGCCACCAGAAAACCCAATTATTGGTCTGTTTAGCTTCTGTATGATCTTCGCGCTGCTTCTTCACTTTGTAAGAAACAGGACCAACGTTCCATACGATACCTTAGTGGGTGTTTTCCTTGCGCTAGCGTTGGCTGTGGGTGCGGCGTTACTGATGTATGTTGCTCGTAAGATCAATATCCACATGCTTGAAAACGTACTGTTTGGCTCGATTCTTACGGTAACAGACCAAGACTTAGCGATTCTCGCAGGTAGTTGCGCGATCATCATCTTGCTCTTGATACCGACATTCAACCGCATTCTCCTGACTTGTATCAGCCCTGATATAGCTAAGGTTCGTGGTTACAACACCAGCTTTTACGATTACTTGTTTGTCATGATGATCACCTTAGTGACAATTGCGGCCGTGAAGATCGTAGGTGCAGTTCTAGTGGGTGCGTTATTGTTGATTCCAGGTGCGACCGCTCGATTGTTAACTAAACGTATGGGGAGCTTTGTTCTCTTGTCGGCATTACTCGCAACCATCGCATGTTTGGTTGGAACCGTGTTGCCTATGGAACTCAAACTGCCAGTGCCATCGGGCGCTTCAATCATCATCGTTTCTGCAACGTTTTTCCTAGCAGCAACGCTATACCGAATTGTAAGAAAGGCGTAATCATGACTTGTTTAATGAATCGTATCGCTAGCTCAGTAAAAGCAACGGCTCAAGTGAGTGTACTTGGTAGTGTATTAATGGCTGGTTCTGTGATGTCACTGAACGTGAATGCAGAAGACATCCTAACCAGTACACCTGTGACTTATGCATTGGCGACAGAGCTAACCAAAGGCACGGACATTACGACCGAATATCTACCACCTAAGCGCTACGGTATTGACCGTCTGCCGAATTGGTTTGGTACCAAGGGTGCGAGTAAAGTGCTTCAATCGGGTGAAAAGGCGACCGTTGCGGTAACGTTGTCATCGATCTGGCAAGCCGACCCTACGTTTGTATACGCAAGACAAAGCAATATCCGTTTAGTTGAGGTTGATGCCGCTCAAGCGATTACACCGCGTGCACAAGGCGTTGCTGCGCTTACATTGTCGAATGGTGATGTGTCTAAATACGCATGGTTAAACCCGACCAACTTAACACGTATGGCGGCGATTGTGGCTGACGACTTTAAGTTGTTGTGGCCTGCGCAAGCTGAAACGATTGATAGCAACTTACAACGTGTGATGTTGGATGTTCGTGAACTGATCAACAAGCAGCAAGCAGTATTGCTCGACAATGACGTAGATTCAGTATTGTTGCTTTCAGAAAGTTTGGAAGATTTCGCTTCAGGTAGTCAACTGTTTGTTGAAGAGCGTATATTCAAAGCTGAACTGGAATGGACAGAGCAGGACAAAGCCAAGCTTAAAGAGATGTTTTCGGAAGATGATGCTCTATGGTTAGTTACAGCGAAAAAGCCAAGCAACTTGATTAAATCATTGGTACCGAATGAGCGTATCTTGGTAGTGGATTCTGTTGATCGTTGGGGCAGAGCGGGAATCAACGCAAAAGCACCGTTTGCCCGTTGGGAAGTGCAGCCATTCAAAGGCTAACCAGCGCGATTAAAAATGGTAGGATCAAAAAAGCAGCCCAATTTGAGGCTGCTTTTTTGTTCTTGTCTGTTGGCTCTGAAAAGAGTGTCAGACAAGAGGACTGCGAGTATAAACTTACTCTGCAGCTTTTGTCTCTTCAGCTTCAACAGTTGCTTCTACTGAACCTTCAGCTTGCTCTTGAGCTGCTTTCGCTTGTTCTTCAGCTTCCATTTTTGCACGGTCAGCTTTAGAGATGTAGCGAGGCTTGTTGCTACTATGCAGTTTAGAATTCGCCTGTTTCTGCTTCTTTTTTAGAATTTGATTGATTTTTTTCTTACGGTTCATTGCTGCATAGCCTTGTATTTAGTTTAGGCGGTGGAGGATAATCATTTTAGCTCTAGAACTCAATATTTACATGGTATTCAGCAAGGAAAATATCACTATGCAGTCAGTCGAGACCGAACGTTTAAGATTAAGAATGATCACACCTCAAGATGCGGCGTTTATTCAACGACTATACAGCTCAGAAGATTTCCTGCGTTACATTGGTGATAAGGAAATCAACAACACTGAAAAGGCTGTCGAGTACATTGAAAACAACATTCTTAAGATGCATGAAGAGAAGGGTGTCTGTTTGTTGATGGTTGAAATCAAAGAAACTTCAACGCCAATTGGTATCTGCGGATTAATAAAAAGAGACACCTTAGCGTCGCATGATATTGGCTACGGGTTTGCTCCTGAGTTTTATGGTCAAGGCTTTGCCCAAGAAGCCGCGGAGGCGATAATTGAACAAGCTAAGCAGAATGCTGATATCGATCATTTAGTTGCCATCACTACCTCTGATAACATTCGAAGTATCACACTACTGACTAAGTTAGGCTTTGTGTTCGAGCGAGTTGAAGATGTGATAAGCGAAAGCGTTAATCTCAACCTGTACGGTTTCTCATTAGGTAATTAAAACATGTTCCAACATAACAATATTCTACAAGGTGAGCTCGCAACGGAGTACAAAACCGTTATTGCGATGGTGCACATCTATTGCAAAGATCACCACGGTGAAGTTCGTCAGAATAACGCGTTATGTGAGGAGTGTGAGCAACTGTTGCGTTACGCCGAAACACGACTGGATAGATGTCCTTATGGCGAAGCAAAACCGACCTGTAATAAGTGTCCGATTCATTGCTATAAACCAGACCCGAAAGAGCAAATGCGATTGGTGATGCGCTATGCCGGGCCAAGAATGCTACTTAAGCATCCGATATTAGCGATTCGACATCTGATTCATGAGAAACGGAAAGTGCCTGAAAAGCCGTTGCCGAATGTGTCGAACCGCCATATCCGAATGAACAAGAAGTAAGTGGCGCTTTAAAGTAATTTCTAAAGAAATGCAAAAGGTCTGATTTCTCAGACCTTTTTTATGTAGATACGTTTTATCTAAGTTTGAATATAGCCAGGTAACTGAAACTTACGCCGCTTGAGGCTCTTCGTAGGTCACCGTTAGGTTGTTGATCCAGCGTCGGCTCAAGTAACGGTGTGAACAGATGGTCAATTTCACGACTTCTTCTACCAACATTAGACCATAGATGTATTTAAAGTCCCATTCAGCGACAAACGCGCCGTAAACACATACTGGAATGCCCACCATCCACATCGCGATGAAATCCATGCGAAGGCAGAACGCATTATCACCACCAGCACGAATAATACCGTTAATGATCACCATGTTGAGCATGCGAATCACGACCGCAAAGCACATGATCATCATCGCAGGTGAAGCAAGCGGGTATAAAGCGTCTTTGGTCAGGTTTAACCATGACAGAACGTGCTCTTTACCCATAAACAATAGCAAGCCTACAACCGCACCAAAACCAACCACGGCTTTGATGAACGTCAGACCCATACTCATAGCGTCATCAAACTCATCACGACCGAGTGAGTGACCAAGCAACACGGAACACGCTACAGAAATACCAAAGAATATCGAGTAACACAGCGACTCAAAAGGCGCGAGCATAGAGAACACAGCAAGTTCCGTTGTGCCCATGTGACCGAAGATCATTTGGTATGCCATAGTACCCATTGCCCATAACACGGCATTCATCGTTAGTGGCAAAGCAATACGACGGTAAGATAGCCACAATGATGGACGATGTGGTGAGCTAGGCGTGGTTAACAACCAATGTTTACGCATGCGCATGTAGCTATACATCAAGCCGACTTGAATTGCGCGAGCGAGTGTCGTCGCTAGTGCTGCACCTGCTACGCCCATAGCGGGAATACCAAAGGCACCTTTGATTAGAACGAAGTTAAGCGCAATGTTGAGTGCAATGGTCACCGCGCCTAATAGTAGCGGGGTTACGGTGTCACCTGATGAGCGCATGCTTGCTTCTACCACGACCACAATGTGAGTCAGCAGAAGGACAGGGAATCCATACCACAGGTAAGTCGCGCCAAGTTCAATCACGGTTTGATCGCTGGTCTGCAACATCATTAAAAACTGAGAACCAAGAGTGATGATTGCAGTAACAGGCAGCAGAACTTTTAAGCCAAACACCATTGCGATAGATGATACCGTTCGCGCGCTTTTTCGGTCGTTCTTTCCCCAGTATTGAGCGACTAATGTTCCGTTTGCTGAGGCCAACCCTGCCATAATCATAATAGCAACGAAGTGCCATTTTGATGCAATTCCCACAGCCGCAGCTGCTTCCATACCATAATCACTGACCATTAATACGTCAGCAAGGGCAAGAATAGCGACAAGCGCACTTTGTAAAGCAACAGGTAAACCCAGTTTAACGATACGAGGTAAGATGCTCTCTGGCTTGTTATTCATAGATGAGTTAGGGTTGATGTTAGTTGTCATAAGCTCTCCGATTTATGGCAGAACTATAGTGATTTGAGCGAAGTAACAACATGTTTAAAAAACAACAAAACCTGTGCGAATCCGTCATTGATTCAATGAGACCAAAATCAACTTGGCATGATGATGTTTTTCTCGCTGAACAGTGCAAAGAACGTTTTTTGACCGTTGAAGATATTCCAGAGATGAAAAGCTTTGGTGTCTATATGGGCGGCATGGCGAAGCTATATGATGGCTACTGGGTTGAGCGCGAATCCGTTAATGTTCATACGTTGATTTTCACTATGGAAGGTGGCGGCATTCTAACAACCGCAACATCGGTCCAAGCGATTACACCTTATACACTCGTGGTGCTTCCTGCTGAAACCCCATTTCGTTTTGAACTCGATCCTCAATATAATTATTGGAAAATGGCGTGGATGCTGACGCCTGACACCAAGCAATGGCAGCACATAGCAAGTTTAGGACAGGGGATTGTGCCTTTTGGAGAGTGTGAGCAGATCTGGTCATTAATGAACTTGGTTTACTTTGAGATAGGCGGTAGAGCCAGTTACCGTAAGTTACTCTTGA
This sequence comes from Vibrio sp. 10N.222.52.C12, assembly GCF_041474215.1. Classification (NCBI taxonomy): domain Bacteria; kingdom Pseudomonadati; phylum Pseudomonadota; class Gammaproteobacteria; order Vibrionales; family Vibrionaceae; genus Vibrio; species Vibrio sp. 10N.222.52.C12. The sequence continues at coordinate 63,994 of NZ_JBFRTR010000098.1, read as the reverse complement.
GTGAAATTATCCGAACATTGACGGGGTTTGAGCCTAAGTCGACCAGCACCACTGCACGTGTTCAAGCGCTCTATAACGAAATTGAAAGTAGTCTGCATCAGCCATGGACAGTGGCAGGGATGGCTGAAAGAGTGTTTATCAGTGAAGAGCAACTCAATAGAGTCACCAAGACGCTATTCAACCTCTCACCACGCAGTAAATTGATTCAATTACGCATGGACAAAGCCACCAGTCTACTGAAATATCAAGATTGGTCAGTTTCTATGATTGCTAATCGCTTAGGCTACAAAGATCCTTATAACTTTTCGCATCGTTTCAAAAAGCATTTCGGTTTGTCACCCAGTCAATATCGAAAGAGCCATCGACTTCTTGGTTAGCCTTGCACGATGAAATGAGAAGTGTGGGAGAAGAAGGTTACATATAGGCATGAGTTGAAAAGAGCCCTTCGCTTAGACATAAAGTCTGAACTCGGAGCCCTAATGACACGCATCTAGTGTCTGTCTATTTAAGCTTACTCGCCTGCAATCTGTAGGTGAGAGCGCTTTAGGCTAGCAATCAACATGTAGATCGTTGTAGCAAGTAGAGACGCGAACAGGTAAGTGAACAATCCTGCTTGTGAATCCATAAAGCTGTCTGCAACGATTGGTCCCGCAACAGAACCGATGCTGTAGCAAAGTAGCATGATTTGAGTCACTGACACCAAGTAGCTTGGGTCAAGGTTACGGCAACCTAAGTTAATCGCGATTGGGTATAGCGCAAATGTGGCCATGCCTAATACGAACAAGCTCATGCCTAGTACGTAGAAATCGTGATTGATAGTCAGCACACCAATGCTTGCAACCCCTAGCAGGCAGAACAGAGCCATTAATAACACTTGTCCTACGTGGTGAGATAACCAAGTCACCATCGGCTGTACAGCCATACCACCCATGATAACCAAAGCCATCAAACCACCAATGTCTTCGTGTGCAATGTTACGTTGAGCAAGTTCAACTGGCATCAAGCCGTAAATCGCACCTAGCGTTAATCCGGAAACAATGCAGCCAATTAGCGCGCTGTGGCTTAATTTGCTGATCTGCTTTAAAGACAAAGATTGCGCATCGTGGATCTGTGGTGGAGTTGCTTGTCCGTACATCAGCACAATGATCGCACCAAACAGAAGGGTGAACATTGCGATGAAAGGTACGCCACCAGTAATACCTAAGTAACCGATACCAAGCTGACCAACTGCAGAACCGCCGTACAGTGAACACATGTAGATAGCGAGACGTTTTGCGCGTTGTGACTCGTCACCGCTCATTAGCCAAGACTCTACAATCACGAAGATACCTGCAACCGCCACACCAGCCACAAAGCGAGCTAGTAGCCATACTGCTTGGTGTGGGATCAATGGCAATACAAGGATCGTTGCGATGAACACACTCAATGCGATGACGAACGCATCTTTGTGGCCAACACGCGCAATGGCACGTTCAATCAATAACGTACCAGCCAGTAGACCTGCATAGAATGCACTCGCCAACCAACTCGATAGATCTTTGTCTAAGCCATACTCAGACAGCATTAATGGTAATGAACTCATTAAGTAGCCTGAAGCGATCGCGTAAAAAGACAATGCAATAACAGGAACAGTTATGCGAGTTGTTGGTTGGATGTTGTCCAATGCAGGAGCCTCTGATAGTAAAAGAAACGATGAATTTTCCGCGACTATGGGGGAGAAACTGAATTGGGTAAAACAAATAAAAATGGTCGTTAAGATAAAAGAAATTTATCGACCAACTAAACTAAAATACGGTTGCGATATTTGGTGGTTTGGCGAGATTTTATGCGGGCAAAAAGTCGTTAAGCCGTTGTTCATTGGTGGTTTAATTTAGAAAAAGATTGCAGCGTGATTGTCTTTTTATTATTTGGATTGAGTGGGATTTTAAGTGTTAGACCGTTTCTTTACGGTATTGACGTGGCGAGTTACCACTCCACTTACGAAAGGCATGACGAAAGTTAGCGCTATCAGAAAAGCCAACTCGTTCAGATATCTCTTCAATACTCATTCGAGTTGAAGAAAGGTAGTGTCGAGAAAGGTGAAAACGAACGTGGTCCAGTATCTTCTGGTAGCTGGTATCGGCTGCTTTCAGGTGACGACGCAGAGTTCGAGAAGACATGCCCAGTTCTGAAGAAATGGATTCTATAGAAGGGTAACATCCTGGCCTTTCAATCAGCATCTGAGAGACTTTCTCTTTGAGGCTACTGGGTGCACTGACTTTTGCCAACATGTCATCACACGATTTTAAGCACATCTGTAAAGTGATGGGGTTGGCGGTAGGAAGAGATGAATACAAGGTGGTTGCGTCGAACTCCCATTCAAGCCGGTCACTATTGAATTCAACCGGGCAGCGGAAAATCTCTGTGTATAGATCGCCGTATTCAGGTTTTGGATAGGGGAAGCGGATCACTTGAGAAGGAAAGGGCTGCTGTAAGACCTCTTCGCACAAACTGTGTATCGCCGAGAACCAGTATTCACAACAAAAGGGCAGTAAAGAATCGAGTTCGATAAGTTGCTCTGCGCGAAAGTAACCAATGTTGTCTTCTACAGACATGGTTTTCCTGAGGACAGGGCCAGCAAGTTGCAGATACTTAAACCCGATTAAAAAGGCATCGAGTAGTGTTTCGCTGCTAAACACCGCATAACCGAGCACGCCGAAATCGCTGAACCTCGCTTGTTGGCCAACTTTAAGCCCCAATCCGTCTTCGTTGGAATTCGCTAACGCATTACTGAACACAGCAAGCTTTTGCGCCAAAGTGATGTGTGTATCGGGTGTGTTGAGTTGGAGAGCATCGATGTTACTTCCTTCGAGCAACTCTTCGATACTGAGAACAGGCGACAGGTAACGATGCAGCAACTGAAGATCCAGAATGCCGAATGCTTGCATGTCGGGTTCGTAAACTGCGGTGTATTCCATAAGCTGCCTCTTGTTGAATATCGATATCTTAACCGAACTTTTAACATTTACGCCTGTTGCTTGTTCTCACTTTCGCAAGCTTGTTCCAAATTTTGGTTTATGTGTGCAAGGTTTTATTGTGCTAGCGCAGGCTGTGTCCGAATATCACCGGTTTTTGTCTTTTTGAAACCTGTTCGAAATGTTATCGAAATGTTGTAATTTATTGGGCTGCACATTGGAGCGTCTCAAACATTTTGCTCAATAACGACTCTTATCTACATGACACACCAATGTGCAGGCTCGTGATGACAAGAAAGAGACTTATTACAACGATTAGAACGTCTACGGTGACCGTCACAAACAGGTCTAAGCCGCACAAGGAGATCATGGATGCACAATCTTGCTGTTAATTTGGAGCGTAGCGCTTCGCTTTTTCCAACTAAAGCCGCTCTGCGTATGGGATCGGATGAAATCAGTTTTTCTCAGTTAGAACAACTTTCTGGAAACGTGGCTGCTAACTTGAAAAGACTTGGGTTGCAGAACGGAGATAAGGTAGCGTTGTCATGCCCGAACGTGACTTACTTTCCGATAGCCTATTACGGGATTCTAAAAGCGGGTTGTGTAGTCGTGCCTTTGAACGTGCTATTCAAGGCCAGAGAGATCGCTTATCACCTTAATGACTCTAACGCGAAGGCCTATTTATGTTTTGACGGCAGTGAAGAGCTTCCCATTGGTCGCTATGGTTTACAAGGTTTTGAGCAGGCAAACCACTGTGAACACTTTGTCGAGATGCCTATCCCAACAAACACAGACACTACTTTAGAAAGTAATGAGGAGCATGAATCAATCGCTGATTGGTTGGCACAACCTTTTACTCCTTTTGAGTCTGTGGCTTGTCATGGCGATGATACCGCTGTGATCCTTTATACCTCTGGCACGACGGGTCAACCAAAAGGGGCTGAGCTTTCCCACACCAACATGCAAACCAATGCGATGTCGTCACAGTATCTAATGAGATTGGAGTACAGCGACACCACAATGGCTACACTGCCTTTATTCCATAGCTTCGGTCAGACGGTGATGATGAACGCGAGTGTGCTAACAGGGTCCACCATGGTGTTGATTCCTCGTTTTGAACCGTCATTGGTTATTGAACAGATCATTAGCCATAAAGTCAGCGTGTTTGCGGGTGTTCCTACTATGTATATCGCGCTATTAAAGGCGGGAGAAGAGTCTTCTGATAGTTTAGAAAACACAAGCAAACGCTCTGAACAGGTTAAACACAGCTTGAGGTTAGGTGTTTCTGGCGGTGCTTCTATGCCGCTTGAGGTTATACGACAGTTTGAATCTCGTTTTGAATTACCAGTCTTAGAAGGTTATGGGCTCTCGGAAACGGCGCCGGTTGCGACCTTTAATCATATTGATGGCGATCGTTTATCGGGTAGTGTCGGTCAGCCTTTATGTGGCCACCTCATCAAGATTACTGATATACAAGGCAACTCTGTCGCTATGGGTGAACTCGGCGAAGTCTGCATTAAAAGCCCAAGTGTGATGAAAGGCTATTATCAAAGGCCAGAGGCGACAGCTGAATCTATTCGTGATGGTTGGTTCTTAACGGGAGATATCGGTCGCGTCGATGAGCATGGCAATTTGTTCATTGTTGACCGTGTTAAAGACATGATTATTCGTGGTGGGTACAACGTTTATCCACGTGAAGTCGAAGAAGTGTTGATGTGTCACCCCGATGTCGAAATGGTCGCGGTGGTAGGCGAGCATCATGAACATTTAGGCGAGGAGATCCACGCGCATGTGGTTCTTCACGAACATACGCAATGTGATAGTGCCGCCTTGATAGCATGGTGTCGTGAGCAACTCGCCGACTACAAATACCCGCGTAAGGTATTCATTCGTAAAGCCTTACCCATGACAGCAACCGGAAAAATCTTGAAGCGTGAGTTACACCCACTAGAAATAGCGGAGATGGCAAATGGATAGTTATGATTTTATTATTGTTGGCGGTGGTTCAGCTGGGTGTGTGATGGCTTCTCGGCTGTCGGAAGATCCTGATGTGACGGTTTGCTTGTTAGAAGCGGGTGGTAAAGACACCAGCCCATTCATTCACACACCCGTTGGCGTGGTGGCGATGATGCCAACCAAACTCAATAATTGGGCATTCGAAACGGTTGAACAGCCGGGTTTGAACGGTCGTAAAGGCTATCAGCCTAGAGGTAAGACACTTGGCGGTTCTAGCTCTATCAATGCCATGATGTACGCTCGTGGACATCGCTATGACTACGATAGATGGGAAAGCTTGGGCAATGCTGGCTGGAACTATGAATCCTGTTTGCCTTACTTTAAGAAAGCAGAAAACAACGAAGTCCACCAAGATGAGTTCCATGGCCAAGGTGGTCCTCTTAATGTGGCCAATCTTAGATCGCCAAGCCCTATGTTGGAACGTTATTTAACGGCGTGTGAATCGATAGGTGTACCTCGCAATGAGGATATTAACGGCGCTGCTCAGTTTGGGGCGATGCCGACGCAGGTAACACAGCTGAATGGTGAACGATGCAGTGCTGCCAAGGCTTACTTAACGCCAAACCTTTCACGATCGAATCTCACGGTCGTGACTAAAGCCACCACACATAAGGTTTTGTTTGAAGGCAAGAAGGCGATTGGTGTTGAATATGGTTCTAGCGGAAAGCGTTATCAGATACGATGCAACAAAGAAGTGATTCTTTCCGCTGGCGCGTTTGGTTCTCCCCAATTGCTGTTACTGTCTGGTGTCGGTGCTCAAACTGAACTAGAGACACATGGAATCGAACAGGTTCATGAATTACCTGGAGTGGGCAAGAACCTTCAAGATCATATCGACTTAGTACATTCGTATAAATGCAGTGAAAAGCGTGAAACTTTTGGTATCTCGCTGCAAATGGCCTCTGAAATGACCAAAGCCTTACCACTATGGCGCAAAGAACGCCGCGGTAAAATGAGCAGTAATTTTGCAGAGGGAATAGGCTTTCTCTGTTCCGAAGATCATATCGCTGTACCGGATTTAGAGTTTGTATTTGTGGTCGCTGTTGTAGATGACCATGCTAGAAAAATTCATACCAGTCATGGCTTTACCTCTCATGTCACCTTATTGCGACCGAAGAGCTACGGCACCGTAACGCTCAATAGTAATGATCCCTATGATCCGCCTAAGATCGATCCTGCGTTTTTCAGTCATCCTGAAGACATGGAGATCATGATTAAGGGCTGGAAGAAGCAGTATCAAATGTTAGAGAGTTCCGCGTTTGATGATATCCGAGGCAATGCTTTCTACCCTGTGGACGCCAGTGATGACAAGGCTATCGAGCAAGATATTCGCAATCGTGCAGACACTCAGTATCACCCGATCGGGACCTGTAAAATGGGACCTAGTAGCGATTCTTTAGCTGTGGTAGATAAAGATCTCAAAGTTTATGGATTGGATAATTTGAGAGTCATTGATGCTTCTGTGATGCCGACACTGATTGGGGCAAACACCAATGCACCAACCATTATGATTGCTGAGAAAGTCGCAGATCAAATCAAACAGCAATACGGGTTTGGCAAGCAAGAATCTAATATTCAAGCGAAAGGCGAAGCTGTAGTTTTATTCAAGAAGTTAAGTGATAACCATAAATAAAACAGTAGGTTAGATAGTCTTGATTTGGTAAGACTCTCTAACCTATTTTTGTGTGCTTACTTAGAATTAAGTAATGCTAAATCAATAGCTTAACCAATAGTATTACTTAGTTAGTGCTTGATTAAGCCACTGATCAAATTGACCTTTTGGCAGTGCACCGTTAATCGTATCAACACGTTGACCGTTCTTGAACACCATCACCGTTGGGATGCTTCTGATTTGATACATAGCCGCCAGTTGCTGTTGAGCTTCGGTATCAATTTTAACAAATCGAACATCGCCAGCGCGCTCTTTAGCGACATCGCTAAATACAGGTGCGAAACCTACACATGGGTTGCACCATGTCGCCCAAAAATCGACAACGACAGGCTGTGAACTGTTCAAAATTGATTGGAAATTCAGTGACGTACCTTCGATTGGTGCACCGTCTAGAAGTGCGTTTTTGCACTTACCACAAGTAGGGCTTTCTGAAATTCTTTCTGAAGGAACTCGGTTTACGCCACCGCAAGAAGGGCAACGTGTGTTGAATGTAGACATAACTTTCTCTTTTTATTGCGTCTCCGTGCCTAACGCGATTTACGAATCATGTACGGAACGCTTATACTGTTTAAAACAAGAATAAGATACTCAAATAAAAACAAACAATAAACAGGTAAATGATGACAAAATTTTACGCTGAAATTACGGGCTGGGGAAAGTGTCTGCCACCAGCCGTGCTATCCAATGATGATTTAAGCACTTTCATTGATACGTCTGACGAGTGGATTCGTACTCGAACTGGTATCGAAAATCGTCGTATCAGTCATGTAAATACCTCTGAGCTAGCGACCGTTGCTGCTCAACATGCAATGGCGTGTGCTGGTTTAACAGCCGAAGATATCGATCTTGTGATCGTAGCGACGTGCAGTCCAGACTCTCTTATTCCAAATACCGCGTCTAAAGTTCAACAGAACTTAGGCATCAAGAGCGCAGCAGCTTTTGACCTTAACGCAGCGTGTACAGGCTTTATCTACGGTGTTGAAACAGCAACTCGATTGATTCAAGCGGGCAACTACCGCAATGCGATCGTTGTGGGTGCAGAGCGTCTTTCATTCTTCATCGACTGGACCAAGCGTGATACTGCGGTTCTATTCGGTGATGGCGCTGGCGCTGTGGTTCTATCACGTACTGAAGAGCAAGTGGGTTTACAAGAAGCTCAAATCGGTTGTGACGCAGAGGGCCGTGACATTCTAGCAGTACCAAAATTCGGTACTTCTATGGACCGCTTTGCTGCTGATAACGGTTACTGGGATTTTGATTTCGTTGGTAAAGAGATCTTCAAGCGTGCAGTGAAAGGAATGGGCGCTGCAGCACATACAGTATTGAGTCGCACTGGCATCTCAACTGAAAACATCGATGTTGTGATTCCGCACCAAGCGAACATCCGAATTATTCAAACTCTGTGTGATATGGCGGGCATTGAACGTGAGAAAGCGTTTGTGAACATTCAAAACTACGGCAACACATCGGCTGCGACTGTGCCGATTGCATTGTGTGAATCGTTAGAGCAAGGCTTTGTTAAACCTAACTCAAACATTCTTGTGGCGGCATTCGGTGCCGGTTTAACTTGGGGGGCAGGCCATATTAAGTGGGGTAGCCGTGTTGAGCCGTTAGGTCAATCGGACGCTAAGCTTCCAGAAGCAGATAGCTCGGCATTAGAACTTCTAGAGAGAGCCATTTTACACTGTAAAACGCGTCCTAATTCTGAGAATGAGTAGCAGCATGGCCCAAGTTCGTTTTATGACAGAAGCCGACCTCGATGGAGCGGCTTTAGTTCACCAAGCTACTTTTGTTCGACAGCAAAACTCAAAAAATTGGTTACAATGTAACTTAAATGCTGCGCCACGCTTTCTTAACTTTGTTGCTGAAAGCGATGGCGAGATTGTCGGCTACATTATTTGGGTTCAAAAGAGTGGGTTTAGGCCTGAAGCTGTTTTGGAGCTAGAACAACTTGCTGTGTTACCGAGTGCTCAGGGGCAAGGATTGGGCAAAAAGCTGATTCTAGACTCTTTGCCTCAAGTGAAGCAGAAGCTATCAGAGCAGGGCTCGACACTAAAACATGTATTAGTGACCACCAGAGCAGATAACTTTGCACAAAAGCTCTATCAGTCGACATTGGGCGCTCAAGTCGAAACCACGATTTCAAACTTTTACTCAGCCGATGAAGTGCTTATGATAGCTCGCAATGTAGGTGAACGAATCTGATCGCTGAGTTCTTAGAACCATTATTATCAGCGGCATAACTCGATTAACGTTTTATTAGGGGCTTCTGTGGCCCTTTTGTTATTTCTTAGGAAGTATTTTGAAGAAAGTTTTAGCAATTGGCTACGTTTGGCCAGAACCGAATTCATCGGCGGCTGGCAGCCATATGATGTCTCTTTTACGTCTATTTAAGAGACAAGGTTGGTCAGTTGAATTTGCAACACCCGCTCAAGAAACCGAGCACATGATTGATCTCTCTGAAGAGGGCATCACAAGCCAATCTATACAGTTAAATTGCGATAGCTTTGACGATTACATTGAAGAGCTGCAGCCCGATGTTGTGATGTTTGACCGTTTTATGATGGAAGAGCAATTCGGCTGGCGCGTCGAGAAGGTATGTCCCAATGCCTTTAAGCTACTGGATACTGAAGATTTACAATTCCTACGCAATGCTCGACACGAAGCGGTTAAGAAAGAAACAGATCTGACCAAAGCACACTTGTACAGTGACTTGGCTAAACGTGAAATTGCCGCGATTTTGCGCTGTGATCTTTCGTTGATCATTTCAAGTTACGAGATGGAACTGCTTCAATCTGAGTTCAATATCGATCCCAAACTGCTTCATCATCTGCCGTTCATGGTTGATCTTAATACGCTTCCTGAAAGCACGAAAAGCTTTGAAGAACGTAAGCATTTCATGACGATAGGCAACTTTAGACACGCACCGAACTGGGATGCCGTACTTCAGCTACAGAAGATTTGGCCGAAGATTCGTAAACAGTTACCTGACACTGAACTTCATATTTATGGATCGTATCCGCCGCCAAAAGCAACCGCTTTGCATAACCCTAAAACTGGCTTCCATATCAAAGGTTGGGCGAAAGACGCTCAAGAAGTGATGGAGCAGGCTCGTGTGTGTGTTGCACCTTTACGATTTGGCGCAGGCATTAAAGGCAAGTTACTTGATGCGATGAAGCTACAGACTCCGAACGTGACCAGTGAAATCGGCAGCGAAGGCATGTTGCCACAAGGAGAACTGCAATGGCCAGGTGCGGTTGCTGATGATATCGACGAATTTGTTGAAGCTGCAGTTGCCCTTTATAAAGATGAAGAGAAGTGGCTTAAGGCACAAAGCCGATGTCATTCAATCCTTGAAGCGCACTACGAGCAGAATAAACTGGGCGACACATTGATTGAGCGATTGATTGCGTTAGAGTCGGATCTTGAATCTCATCGACTGGATAACTTCTTTGGTTCGATGCTCAAACACCACAGCATGGCGAGCACGAAGTATATGTCCCAGTGGATAGCTGAAAAGAACAAGACTAAGTAGCTTACATAATACAACCAATACAACGAATTAAATCATAAGCCCTTAGGTTAACGCCTAGGGGCTTTTTTCATGCAGGGCGCTTGTTAATTCCAGACTTACAAAACGACACATACTCGCAGTACATTAGCATTGACTAATTTATATTTATTAGTAAACTCTAATTTATAGGTTGTTATGAGTTTATGATGTTTGTGGATAGGAGAGGTTTGTGCTTAGTTTGATTCCTTGGGATGCTTTTTTCGGCGGCATGTTGTTAGGCGTGTCGGCCATTGTTTTAATGTTGGGGATTGGTCGAGTTGCTGGCATTAGTGGCATTGTCAGCCGATTATTGCCAACTGGCACCAGCAACAAAGAACGTAAAGATGCGGATACAGCAAACACCGAAAAACACTGGCGTATCGCCTTTGTTGTGGGAATGGTCGCAAGTGGTTGGCTATTAATTCCGACGGGTTACCAACTTCCGCAATTAGAAGAGATCAACTTCGCAGTGGTTATCATAGCCGGACTATTGGTGGGCTTCGGCACTAAGGTCGCGAATGGCTGTACTAGTGGCCATGGCATTGTGGGAATGGCACGTTTGTCTAAGCGTTCAATTGTCGCGACTTGTGTGTTTATGGGTGTGGCAATGGCAACTGTGTTGGTTAAGAATATGATTGGTTTGGGGGCATAATGAAAAACGCTTCATTTACTATCGTTATCGGTTTGGTCGCAGGTATTCTTTTTGGCTCTGGCATGATCATCTCAGGGATGGTTGATCCTGAGAAGGTACTCGGCTTCTTAGACATTACCGGTAACTGGGACATTAGTTTGGCATTCGTCATGGGTGGCGCGCTATTGGTCTTTGCACCGTTTTATCATCTGGTCATTAAAAAGCGCGCTAAAGCCATCAATGGCGAGCCGTTAGATAGCCGTAACAATCCGTTGATAGACAGAAAGCTGATTCTTGGATCTACAGCGTTTGGCTTAGGCTGGGGGATTGCAGGCTTTTGCCCAGGCCCTGCGGTAACCAGCCTAAGTGGCGGCAACCCGACGGTGTGGGTGTTTATGATAAGCATGCTGGTGGGAATGTGGCTGGCGGATCGTATGAACAAAACGTGTTAGTAGCAAGCTTATAGCTGATTACATTGGCTTTGACGTTATCCGTTCTGAGCTGACCAAGCATAGAGGTTGACTCGCTTTCAGCACGAAAGTCAGTCAGCCTCTTTCTATATTTACTGTTTCTATTATTTTCAGTTATCTACAATCTGCTGTTATCTAAAATCTACTATTTAATAGTCGTTGAAACTGGACAGTGGTCGCTGAGTTTGTAGTCCAGAACATCTTGTGTTTCAAATACCTTCTGCTTTGCAGGAGAAGCATTTAGCGACTCACTCACCACAATATGATCAATAACAGAGCGGAACTGATGTGTGCGATAATTGTTGCGGTTAGAGCGTACCTTACAATCTGCACGGGTCTTTCGTGTCGCTAACTGCGCATCAGTATATTGTGATAACTCTTTCCACATCCAATCTCGTGAGTAAGCGAGGTTATGGTTAAAGTCGCCAAGAATGGCGTAGTCTTCGTTATTGCGCTCTCTTTGCTTTATCCACTTGTTCAGTTGCTGAGCTTGCTCTTTTAAACGAGAGCAATCGCGGTTGGACTTATACGCTCCGCTACAACCTGCCTTTAAATGCACAGACAACATGTGAATGGGTTTAAAGTTTGTTTCTACAACGATATAGCTGGCAAACCTAAGTTTACTGTTGGATGTGGTTTCAAGCGGAAAGTCAGCGTAGTCGGTGAGGGCTACTCCTTTACGAACTGCAAATCCCGTGTATTGGTTCACTTCTTTAAATTGGCGGTTGCTGTTCTTAGATAGCGCCCGGTCAGACATCAATATCTTGTATTGATCACCAGCCACACGCTGAATGGCATTTACGTTATCGACTTCTTGAAACGCAACCACGTCTGCGTCTAAGGATTGAAAATAAGTTGCGAGTTTGTCGAAATCAGCTTGATCACGTTTGTCAGAAAACTTATTCACAGCCTCGTTGGTTGATAACCATTCGATATTCCAACTGGATATGGTCAAAGGTTCAGCAAATGTCTGGCTACTGAGTAAGCAGCCTAACATTATCCAGTTTTCAAGTCGTTTCATGCCAAATATCCCTAATTTTGTCTGCCAATATTGATGAGCCGTTATCCTACAACACTTACCAAAAATTCAACTCTTTTTAGGAGTTTTTTTATTGTTACATTGTTTCTTTTCGACTTGAGAACTAGCGTAATAATATTGAATTGATCTTAGTCAGCGTTCTCTTTTTATTGATCCAAATCAATACTCAAAGTTGGTGGTTCTCGTTAAATACGCCACAATATCTAGTGTTAGTTAAACGATAAATCGCTCTATATAGTGTGTTTGTGGATAAGTCTGTGAATACCTCAAGAGTAAGGAGAAGTGGTGAAATCAATCGTAATCAAGCGTGATGGCTCAAGAGCTCCATTCAGTAGAGATCGCATCCAAGCTGCAGTGGAAGCAGCATCAGACAAAGCCGATAAGGAAATTGCTATTTATGCACTGAATGTGGCATTAGCAGTTGAGTTGAAGCTCGAAGACTACGATGAAGTTCATATCTCTGAAATTCAAACCATGGTCGAGAACGAGCTAATGCAGGGACCATACAAGTCTCTGGCTCGTGCCTACATTGAATATCGTCATGACCGCGACATCGCCCGTGAGAAGCAAAGCGCTTTAACTCGTGAGATCGAAGGTTTGATCGAAGAAAGCAACGTTGATCTAATCAATGAAAACGCGAACAAAGATGGCAAAGTAATCCCAACTCAGCGTGACCTGCTGGCGGGTATCGTGGCTAAACACTATGCGAAAACTCACATTTTGCCACGTGATATCGTACATGCTCACGAATGTGGTGATATTCACTACCACGATCTAGACTACGCACCGTTCTTCCCAATGTTTAACTGCATGCTTATCGATCTGAAAGGCATGTTAACGCATGGCTTCAAGATGGGTAACGCGGAAATCGACACACCTAAGTCTATTTCTACGGCGACAGCGGTAACCGCGCAGATCATCGCGCAAGTGGCGAGTCACATCTACGGCGGCACAACGATTAACCGCATCGATGAGGTTCTTGAACCTTACGTTATGGCGAGCTACGAGAAGCACTTATCGCTAGCGAAAGAGTGGGACATTCATAGCCCAGAAGCTTTTGCTATCTCTCGCACAGAGAAAGAGTGTTACGACGCGTTCCAATCTCTGGAGTACGAAGTAAACACGCTGCACACCGCTAATGGTCAAACACCATTCGTGACGTTTGGTTTTGGTTTAGGTGAAAGCTGGGGCTCGAAATTGATTCAGCAATCAATCTTGAAAAACCGCATTGCAGGTTTGGGTAAGAACCGTAAAACAGCCGTGTTCCCTAAACTGGTATTTGCGATCAAAGATGGTTTGAACCACCAGAAGCAAGATCCAAACTACGACATCAAGCAATTAGCGCTAGAGTGTGCGTCTAAGCGTATGTACCCAGACATTCTTAACTACGACAAAGTAGTAGAAGTGACAGGGTCATTTAAAACTCCTATGGGTTGTCGTAGCTTCTTGAATACTTACGAAGAAAATGGTGAGTTGATTCACGAAGGCCGTAACAACTTAGGTGTTGTTAGCTTGAACTTGCCACGTATTGCGATTAACGCAAAACAAGATATGGCTAAGTTCTACGAACTGCTTGATGATAAACTCAAGCTGGCTCGTCGTGCATTAGAAACTCGTATTTCTCGTCTAGAAAACGTGAAAGCACGTGTTGCTCCAATCCTATACATGGAAGGTGCATGTGGCGTTCGCTTGAAAGCAGACGACTCTATCGCTGATATCTTTAAGAACGGCCGTGCTTCTGTTTCTCTTGGTTACATTGGTATCCACGAAGCAATGACTGCGCTTTACGGTACTGACGTTCACCTGTACGACGATGGCGAAATGCGTGCTAAAGCGCTTGAGCTGGTGGAGTACATGAAGCGTGAAGTGGAATCTTGGACGAAAGAGACAGGTTACGCATTCAGCCTATACGGCACACCAAGTGAAAACCTATGTAGCCGTTTCTGCAGCATCGACACCAAAGAATTTGGTGTGATTGATGGTGTGACAGACCGTGGTTACTACACCAACAGCTTCCACTTAGATGTGCAGAAGACAGTGAACCCATACGACAAGATCGATTTCGAGATGCCTTATCCTGAAATTTCTAGCGGTGGTTTTATCTGTTACGGCGAATTCCCGAACATGCAGAAGAACATCGAAGCACTAGAAAACGTATGGGATTACAGCTACACACGTGTTCCTTACTACGGCACTAACACACCGATTGATGAGTGTTACGAATGTGGTTACAACGGTGAGTTCGACTGTACAAGTAAGGGCTTTACGTGTCCTAAATGTGGCAACCATGACTCAACCAAAGTATCGGTGACGCGCCGTGTTTGTGGTTACCTTGGTAGCCCAGATGCACGACCATTTAACTTCGGTAAGCAAGAAGAAGTTAAACGCCGCGTGAAGCATCTTTAGTAAGCTCTAAGATTATTAGCTAGCTTACTTAGAAGAGCTACGTTTCAAGAAATATGTTTGGTATCGGCGCTATGTCGATACCAATTCATTTGTTTCAACTCTCGCTACTTTTCGAGTTAAACCATTAAGCCATCACGAGTTTTCAATACTGCCTTATGAATTATCACCAATATCACCCAATCGACGTTGTAAATGGCCCTGGAACACGCTGCACTTTGTTTGTGTCGGGTTGTGTACACCAGTGTCGCGGGTGTTATAACCAATCAACGCAAAGGTTGGACTCCGGGCATTTGTTTACTCAAGAGCTGCAAGACCACATTATCGCTGATCTCAATGATCCACGAATCAAGCGTCGTGGCTTGTCGCTTTCAGGTGGTGATCCTCTTCATCCTGCAAATGTATCTGAAGTGCTTAAGCTTGTTCAGCGTGTAAAAGCAGAATGTGAAGGCAAAGACATCTGGATGTGGACGGGCTACGAGCTCGACGAACTCGACGAAAAGCAGAGGCAAGTACTTGAATATGTAGATACTTTGATTGATGGTCGTTTTGAGCAAGATAAAGCGGATCCAATGTTGGATTGGCGTGGTAGTTCAAACCAAATCATCCATCGATTTACTGATATATAACTGCTGTCGTGACTTTGCACACTCGTAAACGAAAAAGGGCTTCATCGTTAGCGCAATGCTACAAATCAGCCCTTGGGTGTGAGTTCTTTGAATCTATCGCCTGTTTATATAGGAATGTGCTCAGGCTCGTCGATTAGATTGTTGATCCATTTCTTAGAGTGAATTCGCTGGCTAGTTAAAGCGATCTTCGCTAACTCCTCCAGTAACACAATCATCAAAACCCATTCTAGCGGCCAACCCAACACCAGCGCAGTAAAGTAAGCAAGGGGAATACCGATTGCCCATTGGCCAAACAGGTCGATGAAGATACTGTAGTTGATGTCTCCACCACTTTTCAGCACGCCACCAATACCAACCATATTGAAGACTCTTAGTATCATGCCGAGTGCCATGACTAAGGTGACGTTAACGGCTGTCTCTTTGAGCTCTAAGTGAGTAAGGCCGATCATGTATACGATCGCGGGTTTAGCAAACCAACACACCAAGGCTAATATAGCCGCAAGCCCACAGCTGACCAATACATAACCCCATGCGGTGTTCTCAACACGTTGATAGTTCTTCGCGCCGATCTCGTTGCCTAGAATGATCGAAGCGGCGACCGCAAACCCCATGAACGCCGAGATCAAGATACTTTCTACTGGCGATAACAGCGAAATGATCGCAAGCTCTCCAACACCCATTTGCCCAACTATCACGTTATAAATAAGAATCCCGCCCGCCCATGCTGTGTCATGAACCAACATAGGTATTGCTATCGTGAAGTACTTCTTTCTATGCTTCGGTAATATCGCTTCTCGCCAATTACTTAATGTCGGGAATAGATGCGCGTAGTGTTTCTTCGCCATGATAAGCAGCGCTATCGTCTGAAAGAATCGAGACACCGTGGTGCCAATAGCCGCACCAACTACGCCCAGTTCTGGAAATCCAAACAAACCAAAGATCAGCAATGCATTGAGAATCGCATTAACGATGATTGCCCAAATACTGATCTTGGTGGGTAGCTTGGCTTCGCCGACCGATCGCAGTGCGCTTTCTAAGGGCACTACGATCGCGGTACCAAAAAGGCTGGCTCCTGTTATCCAAAGGTAATCCGTTGCCAAGCGGACGTAATCAGGGTCTGAGGCCACCACAGACACGACTGATTCAGGAGCCAATGTATAAATCAACACAAAGGGGATGATGGTAAAGACAGACAATGCCCATGACTGTGCTAATGTGCGTCTAATTCCGTTGAAATCTCCCGCACCGAAATATTGCGAAGCTAGCACACTGACAGCGCCGCTAATCCCGGATACCATGATCAAGTTGAAGAAAAATATGCGGTTACCCACACCAACCGCCGCAGTTGCAGAGTCACCCAGTTGGTTAACCATAAAAATATCGACCACGCCGAGTAATGAAAACAACATGGTTTGTAGCGATACAGGCAAACCGATGTGTAAAAGCTTTTGCCAAAAATCTTTGTCTAGATGACGATATGTCGAGCGCATCGCATTTCCCCTGTGGTTAATATGCGAGAAGTTTATCGGCATTTGTTTAGGCTGTATTGTTCAGGTTCATCACAAACTTTTGCCAAACTATCTATTTTCAAAAGCTGTCTATTTGTCAAAACGATCTGTTTTCAAAATCATCTATTCCAAAACTATCGAATGACTAAAGTGGCGATTTAATTGCAGGCAAACCTAATGAGCGACCAGTGAAATGAGTGAGAGACACGAACGGTACGAGATCTCTGATCAGACACACCAAGAGTTTGTCGATCAAAGCCATGTATTGGCATTCGAAGAATTGGGTATCGTTCAGTGTGGGACGGCGTCGTGCCGAGATTTCTTTTCGGTACATCGGAAGAACCCCCAGAAACACATGCTGCTATACACGGTTAGGGGCAAAGGGTGGTTAGAAAGTGGGGCGTGTCGCTATATTCTAGAGCCGGGGTCGTGCATTACTGTGCCTGCAGGCGTTGAGAATGGCTTTGGGATTGAAGAAGAAACATGGCAGATAGCGTGGATCTTTCTATCGCCTGATAAGCATTGGGATAATGTCGTCAATGATGAAGTGAGTTATACGCTCTCTCCTGCAGCCGAAGTCGTCTCGTCTTGTATTCATACCTTGCTGAGAAGTATTGCCTTGCCCATTGATTTAGGCGGAGCGATTGCCATTCACAGCGTAGCGCAAATAGAATTCATGATTAATGCTCCCGTCCCGCAGCAACAATCTCGAAATTTGATTCGCTTGAGACGTGTGTTCGACAGTGTTCAAAAGCAGCTTCATAAAGAGTGGAATGTGCATGAGCTAGCAAACCTATTTCCTTGTTCAGAGCCGCACTTCCATCGTTTGTGCCAACGTTATTACTCTCATAGCCCGATGACTCATATTATGCGTATGAGAATGGAATACGCTGCTCGTTTGTTGAAATCGAGTGATTGGTCGATTCAACATATTGGCGAGATCGTGGGGTACCCGAATGCAGCGAACTTTAGTACTCGATTTAAAGCTTGGTCGGGCATGACACCAAGGCAATTCAAACAAGGCATTTAGCTGAGAATCAACAAGGTACTTCTTAAACAAGCTACTGCTCTTTTGATAAAGCACTAAAAGTGTTCGAAATTTACGCTGTTTTGTGACGTAAAATGACCAATCTCTGTTTACTTATTCTAACTAAGCGCTTCTATTAAAAAATGTTTCTGATTTGTCTACGATAATGTTAACGTGAAATCCATTACTTGAATTTCAAAGGGTTGTGACTTTCATGTTTTCACATCTACCAAAACCAACTTTAGATCCAATTTTATCTCTTTCTGTCGCTTACCGTGGCGACCCTCGTACTGACAAAGTCGATTTAGGTATTGGCGTTTACAAAAACGATCAAGGCGAAACTCCGATCATGAAAGCCGTTTCTATGGCTCAAGATATCGTTGTTGAAACGCAGAAAACCAAAGCTTACGTTGGCCTAGCAGGCTGTGAAGAGTTCAACCAGAGCATGGTTGATCTGCTGCTTAAAGGGACTTCTGCAATGGATCGCGTTGCTGCGATTCAAACACCGGGTGCAAGTGGTGCACTTCGCATGTTGGGTGACTTAATGAAAGTTTCTCAACCAGACACCACGGTTTGGATTTCAAACCCAAGCTACGTTAACCACAAACCGGTGATGGAAGCGGCAGGCTTAAAAGTTCGATATTACAATTACTTCAGTCCTGAAACGAAGCAAGTTGATACTGCAAGAATGTTGGATGACCTTTCAAAAGCGGGTCCATCAGATGTGGTACTACTGCACGGTTGCTGTCATAACCCAACGGGTGCGGATATCGACTTTGAGGCGTGGCAGGAAATTACCAAACTATCGCAGAAAAATGGCTTCTTGCCGTTCGTTGATATTGCTTACCAAGGCTTTGGTGATGGCTTAGAAGAAGACGCAAAAGGTCTTCAACACATGGCTAACAACGTCGAAGAGATGTTGATTACGACATCTTGCTCGAAGAACTTCGGTTTATACCGTGAAAGAACGGGTGCCGCTATCGTGATTGGCAAAAACAGCGAACACGTTGGCAATGCTAAAGGTAAGCTTCTAACGCTTGCTCGTTCAACTTACACAATGCCGCCAGATCATGGTGCAGCTTTGGTTAAAACAATTCTTCAGAATCAAGAGCTAACCTCGATTTGGAAGCAAGAATTGAGTGAAATGCAGCAACGTTTGTTAAATCTGCGCCAAAGTTTATGTGATGAATTGCGAAATACTTATAACACGTCACAATTTGACTTCATTGAAAGCCATAAAGGCATGTTTAGTGTACTAGGCTTTAAAGAAACTCAAATGAATCAATTACGTGAAGAATATGGAGTCTATGGTGTTGGTGATGGACGCATCAATATCGCAGGCCTTTCCGAATCTCATATTCCTTATGTAGCAAAAGCGATAGCAAACGTTTCAAAATAGAAGGTGACTGAATGTATAATTGGAAAGCGATTGTAGTTTTAATGCTAAGTGGTGGCCTGTTTGCTTGTTCGGCTACAACTCAAGCTCCTGTTGAGCCAGAGCAAAAGCCTCAAATCGAACAACCTGTTGTGGATGACTCTTCAAAAACTGACGCAACAGAAGGCGAGAAAGTAACGGAACCTACTGAGAAGCCTGAAGAAGTAAAACCAACTGAGCCGGAAGTAAAACCTGCACCTGTTGAAAAACCAGTAGAGAAGGTTAGAAAAACAAGTGATGGCAAACTGATTCTTGGTGAAGAAGAGTGGGTGTTTGTTCCTGGTTTAAAAGAAGCGTTTAAAGCACGTGTCGATACCGGTGCAACAACCTCTTCAATCAGTGCAGTTGATATTGTTGATTTTGAACGTGACGGCAAAGACTGGGTTAAGTTCAAGATTGAACACGACGGAATTACAACTGAAGAGATCAGCTTACCAGTAGAACGCTGGGTTAAGATCAAGCAATCAAGCGCAGAAGGCACACAACGACGCGCTGTGGTTGTAGCTTCGATTCAAATTGGCGATCTAAAAGACAAAACTGAATTTACGCTAGCCGACCGAACGCATCTTTCTTTCCCACTTCTGTTGGGTAGAAGCTTCTTTAGAGATGTTGCGGTTGTCGACGTGAGCAAAAAATACGTTCAGAAGAAAATTACTAAATAACAAGTTCTGCTCGTCATCAAAGCTTTTCGTTTGAAGAGCTATAGTTTCAAAGGTGACGAGCTTAAAAGACTTTTAGTGTTGATAAATGAAATCCCTACCAGTTCTGCTGGTGGGGATTTTTTTATTTACACCCCATAACGTATGAAAAGCATCTAAATGGTCTATGTTTACTATTCGTTTACTGTTTAGCCTCGACAACGTGATCGAGATCTCTATATAATCCGCGCTTCGATTTTTGTTTAATCCATACTTTCGTACTTCTTATTTAGGTTCTTGAAATAGCCTAATAATTATCTGTCAGTACACGCTTAGGAATTAGTTCTTTGATATCTACCGCGAACATCACAATGCAATTTGGCGCAGAGCCGCTGTTTGAAAACATCTCTGCTAAATTTGGTAACGGCAACCGTTATGGTTTGATCGGCGCTAATGGTTGCGGCAAATCAACGTTCATGAAAATCCTAAGTGGCGCATTAACGCCAAGCTCGGGCAACGTTTCTATCACTCCAGGAGAAAAACTGGGTGTGCTAAGCCAAGATCAGTTCGCTTTTGAACAGTACAGCGTTATCGACGTTGTGATCATGGGCGACAGAAAACTTTGGGAAGTAAAACAAGAACGTGACCGCATTTACTCTTTGCCAGAAATGAGCGAAGACGACGGCATGAAAGTCGCAGAACTTGAAAGTGAATTCGCGGAAATGGATGGCTACACAGCAGAAAGCCGTGCTGGCGACATCCTAATTCAAGCGGGTATTGAAGAAGAGTTCCATTTCGGCTTGATGCAGCAAGTAGCTCCAGGTTGGAAACTGCGTGTGCTATTGGCACAAGCTCTGTTTGCAAACCCAGATATCCTGCTTCTTGATGAACCAACCAACAACTTGGACATTCACACGATCAACTGGCTTGCTGAAGAGCTAAACCAGCGTAAATGTACAATGATCATCATTTCGCACGATAGACACTTCCTGAACTCTGTGTGTACACACATGGCAGACATCGACTACGGTGAGCTACGTGTCTACCCTGGTAACTACGAGTACTTCCTAGAAGCATCTGGCTTGATTCGTGAACAGCTTTTAGCAAGCAACGCTAAGAAAGCGGCTGAAATCAGCGAGCTTCAAGATTTCGTAAACCGTTTTGGTGCTAACGCATCTAAAGCAAAACAAGCAAGCTCTCGTGCCAAGAAAATGGATAAGATCACGCTTGATGAAGTGAAATCATCGAGCCGTATGAGCCCATCTATTGATTTTGGCGAAGGTAAGAAACTACACCGTCAAGCGCTTGAACTTCAAGACCTTGGTCACGGCTTCGATGGCGAAACATTGTTTGCCGGTGGTAACTTGCTGCTTGAAGCGGGTACTCGTCTTGCGGTTATCGGTGAGAACGGTGTAGGTAAAACCACGCTGCTACGTTGCCTAGTTCAAGAGCTAGAGCAAAACGAAGGTATCGTAAAATGGTCTGAAAACGCATCTGTAGGCTACTGCCCACAAGATAGTACGTCTGACTTTGATAACGACCTGAGCATCTTCGATTGGATCTCACAATGGCGCACAGTGAAGCACGATGACCTTATGGTACGTGGCATTCTAGGTCGCCTATTGTTTACTGCTGACGATGCGAACAAAAAAGCGCGTAACTGTTCTGGTGGTGAGAAGAACCGTCTGTTATTCGGCAAGCTAATGATGCAAGACATCAACGTGCTTGTAATGGACGAACCAACCAACCACATGGACATGGAAGCAATCCAAGCCCTGAACGACGCGTTGAAGGTTTACACTGGCACGCTTATCTTCGTAAGCCATGACCGAGAGTTCGTTTCTTCATTAGCAACACACATCATCGATGTAAAAGATCAACAGCTAGTGAGCTTCCAAGGTACTTATGAAGAGTACTTAGATCACCAGAAAAAGATGCTGATGGTTAGCTTATAAAGCAAGTCGCTGGCTCAGGTCGTGAACGACTAAAAGCCAGCGAAACTAACAAACAAAAAAGCCCCGAACATTAATATGTTCGGGGCTTTTCTATGTAATACGTTTAGCTATTTATTACTCAGTAATTGAAATCTAGATTAGAATCCGAATCGAGCCGACATTAAGATTTGGTGGCCATATGTGCCGTTATTGCGCATATCAAGACCAACAGACAGTTGATCAGTTGAATGGAAACGAGCACCGATACCCAAAATTGAACGAGTGTCATCGTTGTCGATCAGTTGACCAAGGCGTGCGTTAACTTCAACGTTTGCCATTAACCAAGCTCTCAAGCCAAGGTTAATTTCTGTTTTGATGTGGTTATCGTCATTCCGTTCAATGTTGTGCAGTAACATTTGGCCAGTAACGTCAGCAAATTGACTGATTGGGCCGTTGAATCCCATACCTACCGCTGCATCCCAATCACTTTCAAATTCTGAATCGATACGAGCAACAAAATGAGAGTTCTGAGTGAACATTGTTGTGACTTCACCACCGAAAGTACTTGGGCTAGTACCCATGCGCAGCTCGAATGTGTTGTAGTTAAAGTTGTTTGCAGACGCAGAGAATGAACACAGTGCAGCGAGTCCTAAAAGGACAGTCTTATTCGTGCAACTTAGCATGGTGACTCCATATAAATTGTATTTTGCGGCAGTATAATACAAAAAAGCCTGCAATATGCAGGCCAATTATTTGAAGTCGGTATTTTTATATTAATCGCTTATAGAACCTGGATGTGGTCCACTTCGATTTCAGGTGTCTTACCACCTTCATATTCACCGAAGATACGAACTTTTGTATCAGCGGTCAGTGGTTGTGCTAGGCGGATATCATCATCAAGTTCGATTTGAATTTCACTCTGGCCATCAGAGAAGACAAACGTGTCATTCTTAAGTTGACGAACGATCTTGCCATCCACAATTGCTTCTTGCTCTGCGAACATGCTTGTGTCGGCAAGTAGTGTCGCAACAGAAACGGTTTCAATTGGGCCAGTATAAGCAATAGCGCTTTCGTGCTTGCTGTTGACATTATTATTGCTGTTGTGGTCACTAGCCATTGCGAAAGTAGGAGCAAGGATAATAGTAGATGCGATAGCTAATACAGTTTTTTTCATGGTGAATCCCTTAATGTTGTTTTTAGTAGAAACGTTTTTCTGAATTTGAAACGTTTCTTTTCGTTAGTACGTTTTTTGTTGAAGCGCCTGTTATCGTTCACAAGCTTCGTTTCGATGGAGCTATTAAACAACACTGGGGTTGAATCCAGAGTGAGTAACACATTCATTTTCCATTCATTTTATTGAGCATCTACTCGGCAATGACGTTAAGATGGTCGCAGAGAAATATTGCCCACAGCTATAAATTGAAAATTAAGAAATTAAGGATTTAAGTACAAATGCGAGCACCATTAAGTGCCCTTATGGTTCAAGGGACAACGTCAGATGCCGGAAAAAGTGTTTTGGTGGCAGGTTTATGCCGTGTTTTGGCAAGGAAAGGAATCAAAGTGGCACCTTTTAAGCCACAAAACATGGCGTTGAACAGTGCTGTGACAAAAGATGGTGGCGAAATTGGCCGTGCTCAAGCGGTTCAGGCGCAAGCTTGTAATATAGAGCCAACCGTTCACATGAACCCTGTATTGCTAAAGCCCAACTCAGATACCGGCGCGCAAGTGATTTTGCAAGGCCGAGCGCTGAGCAACATGGAAGCGACGGGTTATCATGATTACAAGAAAGTGGCGATGGATACAGTTATCGATTCGTTTGACCGACTTTCTGAAGAATATGAAAGCGTGATGATTGAAGGTGCGGGGAGCCCAGCCGAAATCAATCTTCGTGAAAATGATATCGCTAACATGGGATTTGCTGAGAAAGCGGACATCCCTGTGCTCATCGTTGCTGATATTGACCGTGGTGGCGTTTTTGCGCATCTCTACGGGACATTAGCTCTATTGTCTGAATCTGAACAAGCTCGTGTAAAAGGCTTTGTGATAAATCGTTTTAGAGGCGATATCGCACTGCTTCAATCTGGCCTAGATTGGCTAGAGGAAAAAACCGGCAAGCCAGTCATTGGTGTTTTGCCATATCTGCATGGTTTTAACTTAGAAGCGGAAGATGCCATTACCTCTGCTCAAGAGTCTGACGGAGAAGCTAAGCTTAAGGTGGCGGTGCCAGTGCTAACCCGAATCAGCAACCATACAGACTTTGACGCGTTAAGATTGAATCCTTCGATTGATTTACGTTATGTCGGTAAAGGCGAACGTGTAAACAATGCTGATTTAATTATCTTGCCGGGTACAAAGTCGGTAAGAGCAGATTTGGATTACCTAAAAGAACAAGGCTGGGATAAAGATATTCAACGCCACCTGCGCTTAGGCGGCAAAGTGATGGGTATCTGCGGTGGCTACCAAATGTTAGGTAACATCATCCACGATCCTGATGGCGTTGAAGGGGAACCCGGCAGCAGCGAAGGGTTAGGGTATCTGGATACTGAAACGACCCTTACACAGCAGAAAACCTTAACCAACGTACGCGGCACCATGACGCTGGATGGCAAAACAGCACAAGTAAAAGGTTATGAAATCCACGTAGGTAGGACTGATGTCAAAGAAACAGCCTTACCGGTTCAGTTAGAATCTGGCAGCCTAGATGGCGCTGTGAATCAAGATAACTCGATTTTTGGTACTTACTTGCATGGCGTATTCGACAACAGTGATGCGTTGTCGCTTATTTGCGAATGGGCAGGAGCCAACGATGTGACCGCGATTGACCACGAACAGCTTAAAGAGCTGGGTATTAATCGAATCGCTGATGCCATCGAAGAGTACTTAAATCTTGATCTGCTTTGGCCAGAGTTAACAGCTTAAGCCGCCATTTAGAAGTTAGCTAAAGAACTTAAACGAACAATAGATAAGTGATAACAATGAAAAAGCGAGTCTTCCTTTTAACCATGGCTTTAACTTCGGCATTGAGTTCTAGTCATCTTTTTGCTGCGGAAAAGCTACGAGTTTACGCTGCATCGTCGATGACCAATGCGGTTAATCTGTTGGTTGAAGAGTTTGAGAAAGACCATTCTGTCGATGTGATTCCTGTGTACGCGAGTACGTCGTCTTTGGTGCGACAAATCGAAAGAGGAGCACCAGCAGACATTTTTATCTCGGCAAATGAGAAATGGATGACGCATTTAGTCGATCGTAAATTGGTTTATAGTGACAATGTCACAAACCTATGTGAAAACGAACTGGTGCTGATTGCTCCTAAAGAGACATCGGTAACGTTAGACCTATCAAAAGGTGAACAATGGGCTAAACTGCTTACTAATGAAAGGCTCGCAGTGGGTAACACCATGTCGGTTCCTGCTGGTATCTATGCAAAAGAAGCGTTAGAAACGTTAGGTGTATGGGACGATGTGAAAACTCGATTGGCACCAAGTAACAATGTTCGTATGGCCTTAGCCTTAGTCGAGCGCAGTGAAGCTAAGCTTGGCATTGTCTACAAAACGGATGCGTTGCTTTCTAAAGAAGTAAACCTAGTGTCGACCTTCCCATCAGATCTGCACACACCAATACGTTACCCTGTAGCGAAGTTGAGTGATAAAGTTGTGGCAGAAGAGTTCTATCCTTTCCTAAAGAGCGAAAAAGCGAAAGACACCTTGAACAGTTTTGGATTTGAAGTGCGTTAAATGATGTATTTATCGGAATACGAATACCAAGCCTTAATGCTGAGCTTAAAAGTCGCTGGGTTTGCAATCTTATGGCTTATCCCTATCGGTATTGGCTTAGCATGGCTACTTGCTAAGAAACAATTTGTAGGTAAGAGCATTGTTGAGAGTATTGTCCATTTACCTTTGGTACTTCCACCTGTAGTTATTGGCTATTTACTGCTAGTGATGATGGGCAGGCAAGGTATCATAGGTTCGTGGCTCAATGACGTGTTTGGTATTGTATTCAGCTTTAGCTGGAAGGGCGCGGCACTCGCTTGTGTGGTTGTGGCGTTGCCGCTGATGGTTCGCTCTATTAGATTGAGCCTAGAAACCGTAGACAGTAAGCTTGAAGAGGCGGCTGCTACATTAGGCGCTTCACCTCTTCGTGTGTTTTTCACGATCACTTTACCCTTGATGATCCCAGGGGTCATTACCGGCACCATGCTTTCATTCGCAAGAAGCCTAGGGGAGTTTGGCGCGACCATCAGCTTCGTTTCAAATATTCCCGGTGAAACTCAAACCATTCCTTTGGCTATGTATACCTTTATTGAAACCCCTGGCGCTGAAATGGAAGCCGCGCGTTTGTGTGTCATTTCTATTGTGATAGCGCTGGGTTCATTGATGCTATCTGAGTGGCTCAACAAAAAGTCAGCACAACGCTTGGGAGGCAATGCATGAGTGCTTTGATCCTCCAATATCAACAACAACTTGGTGAAACGTTCTTTGATATCGACTTGGAATTACCAAGTAGCGGCATTACGGCAATTTTTGGTCGTTCTGGCGCGGGTAAAACCTCACTTATCAATGCAATCAGTGGCCTTAAACAGCCCGATAAAGGTCTGATCAGCGTATCTGGAACCACACTGTTCGATAGTGAAAATGGCATTAATTTGCCGACTCACAAACGCAACGTCGGTTATGTGTTTCAAGAGTCGCGATTGTTTCCACATATGAAGGTGGCAGCGAACCTTAAATACGGTATGAAAAGCGTCGATCAAGCGCACTTTGAGCAAATAGTCTCGCTGTTGTCTTTGGGTTCATTGCTTGACCGATACCCAGCTCGTTTGTCTGGCGGTGAGAAGCAACGTGTGGCGATTGGCCGCGCTTTGTTATCAAAGCCGAGCATTTTGTTGATGGATGAGCCTTTAGCGTCTCTCGACTTGCCTCGTAAGCGCGAAGTGATGCCATTTCTGGAAAACTTATCCGAAACCGTCCAAATACCGATCATCTATGTCACCCATAGCCTCAATGAAATTTTACGCTTGGCAAATCACCTTGTGATTATTGACCAAGGCAAAGTGATTTCGTCGGGTGTGACGGAAGAGGTTTGGGCATCGAGAGCCAT
The DNA here is from genome assembly GCF_041474215.1 of Vibrio sp. 10N.222.52.C12. NCBI lineage: Bacteria > Pseudomonadati > Pseudomonadota > Gammaproteobacteria > Vibrionales > Vibrionaceae > Vibrio > Vibrio sp. 10N.222.52.C12. The sequence goes on along the minus strand of NZ_JBFRTR010000098.1, from coordinate 36,985 downwards.
GCAACCTTGGCAATCTTTCTCAGAGCAAAGCTCGTTGTTTGAAGCGACATTAGCGGAACACAATGACGATTATGCGCTGTCTCGCCTGATGCTAGGAAAGTCGACGTCGTTATGGGTTCAGAAAGTATCGAGTGAGCTTGGTACGACAGTGAGGCTGCAAGTTAGGGCAAATGATGTCTCTATCACGCTAGAACGGCCGAAAGGGACTTCTATACGTAACATCCTTCCTGTCACCATTAAAAGCGTAGAGACGCACCAACAAGGCACAAATAAGCAGAGTGTCGAGGTCGAGCTAGAGTTAGAGTCTGGGTGCTACCTATGGGCAACCATTACATTGTGGGCGCTGGATGAGTTAAATCTAGAAATCGGGCAGCGTGTTTACGCTCAAATTAAAGGTGTGAGTGTCGCTCAAAGAGATATCGCGGTAACGCATTAAACCTGACAAGGTCAGTTTTTCGATATTGCCGCGATACTGCCTGTTATAGGTTCTGAAAATTCGGTCTTGATTCCATGAATGGATACATGCGTCATTTTTATACGGTATAACTGCCAGTTTTGCGCCACACTATATGAGTGTTAAAGCATATGATTTGTCGAATCATATGAACATTAGCAACAAGAACATACAGACGTAACGATCGACGAACAGAAAATAGCGGATATAAAAAAGCCGCGTGTTTAAAGAAACATGCGGCTTAATTCTAAGTAGTACTGTTAGCGCTTAGCCTAGTTTAGGCGACTAGAGACTTACTTAGTAAAAACTTCTTTGAAATCACGCTTCAAGATTGCATCACGACGAGCTTTCTTGATTTGTTTAACCATGTCTTTTACACAGTTGTGTAGAACTTGGTCTAGCAGTTGAGCACGGTACTCTTCTTTTTCTTCGTCAGACATGTCTTCTGGAAGTTTAAGAGTAGGGAACTCTTCCATCACGTTAACACCAGCGAAAGCTTGGCTAACTGAGATTAGAGCGTGGAACTGCTCGAAGTTGTCTAAAACATTTTGTGCGCTTGCTGGAAGACTATCCCAAGCTTCGCGTACTGCTTCTTCAGACACTTCGTGAATAGAAGTAACCATAAAGTGCATCTCTTTTGGTACGCCATCAAATTCGATAACTTGACGAAGTTCTGGTGAGATGGTGGTTAAATCGATTTCTTGTTGTTCGTTGTTTGTAGCGTCTGACATAGTATTTCTCTTTAAAAAGAAACAATGCTAAAAAGATCTGTAAAAAAGTCAATCTAATATAGAGATTAGGGCATGATTTAAGCCCAAATTTGAGCTACTTTGAATATTCAACACTAGATAAAGGTGATGTGATGATAGAAAAGGGATCTTCAATGCGCATATTGCTGGTTGATGACGTTCAACTAGACAGGATGCAACTTGCTATCCGACTCAAGCAACTGGGTCATATTGTAGAAGCTGTCGGTAGCGGAAAAGAAGCCCTGAGTGTTTATTCTGATTTTGATCCTGAACTCGTGTTACTTGATATCAGCATGCCTGATATGGATGGTTTTGAAGTGGCGAATGAGGTTCGAAGCCGATTCCCAGAATGGGTTCCCATCATCTTTCTTAGTGGTCACGAAGAACCTGAGATGATCGCAAAAGCGATTGACGCTGGTGGCGATGATTACCTGATCAAGCCAGTAAACAAGGTTGTTTTGAATTCTAAGCTGATTGCGATGCAACGTATCGCGCACATGAGACGAGAGCTAAAACAAAGCACAGCCAAACTCGAAGAACTGAACATCCTTCTGCAGCAACAAGCCAACGAAGATGGCCTGACCAAATTGTATAACCGTCGATATATGGATACTAAGCTTGAAGAGAGCATAGCGTGGCACGGAAGACGTAATATATCCATGACAGTCATACTTCTAGATGTAGACTTCTTTAAGCCTTACAACGATAATTATGGTCATATTCAAGGGGATAAGTGCTTACAAGGGCTTGCTAATACCTTGAAACAGCTGTTTGTTCGTGCGGGAGAATTTGTAGGTCGTTATGGCGGTGAAGAGTTTGTTCTGATTCTTAGCGATACAGACAGTGAAGGCGCTAAGGTACACGCGACTCGAGTTAAAGAGGCATTGCATGAGATGAACTACGCTCATGAACACTCAACGGTATCGGATAGAGTGACAGCGTCACAAGGTGTGTTGTCATTTGTGCCAGAAGGTGGCGAATCTATTGCGTCTATTTACGAAAAGGTCGATCAAGCGCTTTATCAAGCGAAGCAAAGTGGTAGAAATACCTTTGTACAACGTAACATTTTGGAGCTTGCGCGTTAGTTGGCGAGCTCTTTTAGATATTTGAATTTATACTTCTAATAGCGTTTGAGCTAGGAAGTGCTTTAAGTGATAAAAGAAATGCCACATTCGAAGTCATTTTCTATGACTAACACATCTTGGACGCTTGCGGTTCCTCTATTTTTTACCGCTTTGGCGACCACTGTTAATGCCAATACGCTATCTGATCTTTTTCGAAAGGATCTAGAGCAGAGCTTTGCCACCAGTGTATTGCTCAACGACACCGATGTTTTCACTTTTGGTATCAATAACTTTGACCCCAATAAAGTGTTTAGTTTGGACAATGAAGACATCGGTTCGAATGATTCGGTAAGTCGTCGCCAAAACATCACCTCCCTGAGTTTGCCTTACACATTTGAATTACCAAGTTACATCGAAGACAACCATCAAGAGGTGACGCTACGCTTGTCTGCATTGCGAATCGAGAACGATGTCGAGTACGCGGCAGCAAACAGAAACGATTTTCAAAAAGAGTCGGTAGTGTCTGGCTACGTCGAATTCGCGAATGTGTCCCAGCTAGACGAATATTGGAGCTTCAGCTCTGCAATCGGTAACCACATCTCTTACTACCGCAATGATTATGAATATCGCGCTTCGTTGCTAAAGCCTATTCAAGACCAACTGGATGGCGTATATCTCAATACTGATGCTTGGGCTTACATCATCGAGCCTAAAATCAAGCTGATGTACGAAGATAAGAATGACTGGGGAAAGTATAAATTGAGCACCAGTTGGCATTACTTTAATGGCATCGGCTGGGGCGAGGCGAATAATGGCAATGTCGGTCATCCTGAAGGGTGGTATATCGCCAATGAAGCCAAGGTTTTCTATGATCTCGTGCGTTGGGATAAGAACATCACTTCGATGTACTCGAGTATAAGACGAATTGATATTGGTGGTGACACCGTGGCATCTATGGGCACCACATCTTACTACGAGGGCAGTGTTGGTTGGTTGCTTAACCCAAACCTGTTTAATGAGTGGGTCGATAACGTGGGAATAGGTTTTACGATTAACTACGGAAGTAGCTTAAAAGGTGGCAGCTTGGTTATATTCTTCAACCAAGATTAAGCTCTTTTTTCCAGTTAAGCCCATACGGCCTCAAATCAATGAGGCTCGTTGAACTTGGAAGTGATAGTTATTGAAGCAGATCGCTATTAATGGCTTAAGCTATTTAGATCTCTAGCACTCAATATCTTTCGCTATCAACTATTGTTAACGGTCAATACACAGTTTGTTTCGACCGGTTTCTTTCGCTTTATACAGCGCTTGGTCAGCAAGCTTCAACACCTCTTCAGGATGTCTGGTGGTTGTACTATCAGACAATCCAATACTCACCGTCACATTCACCACTTCCGATGGTTTGCCTTTCTTGCCACGCTTTTTCATACCCACTTCATGATCGTCGGGGCGTTCATGACTATTACGAATCGTCATGTCGTAGTTTTGAACCTCGGAAATCAGAGCTTGAAGGTGCTCTTTAACTTGTTCCGAATGTTTGCCTTTGAAGATAATCGTGAACTCTTCACCACCATAGCGATAAGCTTTAGCGCCGCCTGTGGTTTCTCTCAGAATGCGTGCCACCAGTTTTAACACATCGTCCCCAATGTCATGTCCGTAGGTGTCGTTGAATTGCTTAAAGTGATCGATATCGACCATCGCCATCGAATACTTACGCCCCAAGTGCTTCATATCGACTTCTAAGGCGTGTCGACCTGGAATGTTAGTCAGTTGGTCATTAAAGGCCATATCATGACTAGCAGACATCACATAGACGATGATCAACGTGCCTGACAGCGAGAACATGGTGCTCGAGATGTACTGAATATCGAAGAAGATGAACGTACAAGAAGAAAGCAGGATAGCGCTATAAACCACAACATCGATAGAGCGGTTATACACCAACACGAGAATGGCAGTAAGGCCAAGTAAGCAAAGGCTATACAACACCAAAACAAAAGGCAGTTTGGAGAAGTCTCTGACAATAAACAAAAGACCTTCACTCCATGATTCAAAACCGCCGGCATGGAAGTGAGAGACGATCAATTGCGCCCACACCATAAACAGAATAAGAACGACGGCGTAGAGCAGCATCGACTTTGAGTTTACGCCGTTATCAGGGAAGGCATAAACAAGTAAGCAAGTGACCGGTACTAATGCCGCAAGTAACGAGAGCTCTAATAGCGTTGTGCCAGTATTGAGAGGCGTTTGTAAGCGAAACTGGATGATTAGATAAGCGACGAGCATGGTCACCGATACCATCGCCATTCGACCTTGTCTGAATGTGTGGCATAGCAGGACCGCAACGCTCAATAAAATGTAAGGGAGGTTGCTAGCAAACCCCAAATTTGAGTCCGTCACGAGAATGACGTTGTCCATACCAACGAGCAAAATTGTTAACAGGACTAAAGGGAAGCAAAATCGAAACATGCTCGACGTTACAAAAGATGATGCCATTTATGTGGTGAGCCTAACTATATTGATGATCTTATTATTTAATACTATGCGTAGGATACGGTTAAACAAGCGATTGCCAAGCTTTTTACCTAAATTAGAGCAAAAACATAGTCATAGGTCGCTATTGGTGCAATCATTTTTATATGTATTTTGAGTTGCTATTAACCTTAGAACGAACTACACAGTATATATGAGAAATTAATTAGTCGTTATAGATACTTAACAAAATCTGCTCTGCTGCTCTTACGTTGGCGCTGTCACTTAAAGGGCTTGATGATCAGTTATCATTGAGTGACCTTTTCATTAAGCGACGAAGATCTGTAATGAAGTCAGAGTAAGATTAAATAATACCTAAGTTTCAACTATGGACAGTAAAACCTATAACTGAGTTATAGAAAGCTATTAGGAATTGCATGGTTTCAAGTGACTTTAGAAACGACTGCGACTAGAAAAACCGCTACAAATGGAGGTGTGGTATGCAAATTAGTGTTGATGTACATAACTATATGGAAACTCTGGTAGGTCATGTATTGGCTACCGAGGAATATGTGTCTAGTTATACCAACGAACAGTTGGCCGATCTCGCGTGCTTGGCTTTGGGTCAGCTAAAACCTATCTATATTCGTTTTGATATCGATTTTCTGTCAGCATTGCCAGAAGACAAATTGGTGCTCTATAAACGCAATAGTGAGATCGCGGTCAAAAATGCAGAAAGTATGATTATTGACGATCGAAGACGTGAACGTGATGACAATGTGCCTGTTATATTTAGTCAACACAATTTTGACGATGACGTAGAATTGCAATGGTATGAAAAGCCGTTGTTGAATCGTAAACAGTCATGATAGTTTAGGGTGAATACGGTCATTTAAGGAGTAAAAAACGTGGGATTCTTTTCTAGATTATTTGGTGGCAAAGAAAAAACCGAACAAAAAGTAGAGATTGAGCCAGTCGAATATAAGGGTTTCAATATCTATCAAGATGCCATTGCAGAGTCTGGTCAATACCGTGTTGCTGGGCGAATCGAGAAAGAATTCGATGGTGAAATCAAAACTCACCGTTTTATTCGTTCAGATGTTGTTTCAAACAAACAAGATGCCGATGAATTGATGCTCAAAAAATCGCAGATGTTCATCGACCAAATGGGCGACAATATATTTAGCTAACCAATTAGGGTTAGAATTGATGTTGGTCATAATTTAGAGAGCTTTCAGTGTATATGCTGAAAGCTCTTTTTAGTTTTAGGGATAAAGAACAGCTAGTGAGTTGTTATTAAAAGGATTATTTGCAAGTGGTTTGACCTCTTGGTTCGAGACGGTCGTCATTTATCCGAATGAAGCGCTCAAATTCCATCCAAATCGTTATAAGTAATAACTTTTCCTGTTCTTTGAACAAAACGCTTGAAGTATTAGTTGTCGTTAGATACAAACGAATAAGTCATTCGTGCCAATAGTCAAGGAATAGCTATGCAAATTGGTGTACCAAGAGAAACGCTCGAAGGTGAAACGCGAGTCGCTGCTTCGCCGAAATCGGTAGAACAGCTTCTAAAATTAGGATTTGAAGTTTGTGTTGAATCACAAGCAGGTGCGTTAGCAAGTTTTGAAGATGCAGCTTATGAACAAGCTGGAGCAAAAGTTGTCACCGCAGATGAAGCTTGGAAATCCGATATTATCTTTAAAGTTAACGCTCCGATCGTTGACGAGTCTAAAAATGAAATCGATCTTCTTAAAGATGGCGCAACATTGGTCAGCTTTATTTGGCCTGCTCAAAATCCAGAGTTAATGGAACAATTGTCCAGTCGTAACATCAACGTGATGGCGATGGATTCTGTACCACGAATTTCAAGAGCTCAGGCGTTAGATGCATTGAGTTCTATGGCAAACATCGCGGGTTATCGTGCTGTTGTTGAAGCGGCGCATGAGTTTGGTCGATTCTTCACGGGTCAGATTACGGCTGCGGGTAAAGTTCCGCCAGCAAAAGTACTGGTTGCAGGTGCTGGTGTTGCTGGCCTAGCGGCAATCGGCGCTGCGGGTAGCTTAGGTGCAATCGTTCGTTCATTCGATGTTCGTCCTGAAGTTAAAGAACAAGTTGAGTCGATGGGTGCTGAATTCTTGGAAGTGGATTTCAAGGAAGATACCAGTGCTGGTGACGGCTACGCAAAAGAGATGTCTGAAGCATTCAATAAGAAAGCGGAAGAGCTTTATGCAGCTCAAGCAAAAGACGTTGATATCATCATTACAACGGCGCTGATTCCAGGTCGCCCGGCTCCGAAGCTGATTACCAAAGAGATGGTAGACAGCATGAGTGCAGGTAGTGTGATTGTAGACCTTGCGGCGGCCAATGGCGGTAACTGTGAATACACGGTTGCGGATCAAGTCATTACAACCGCTAACGGCGTTAAGGTGGTTGGTTACACTGATATGGTTGGTCGACTGCCGACTCAATCATCTCAGCTGTATGCAACGAACCTAGTTAACCTTCTGAAACTGCTTTGCAAAGAGAAAGATGGCAACATCAAAATCGACTTTGAAGATGTTGTTCTGCGTGGTGTTACTGTGGTTAAAGAGGGCGAGGTCACTTGGCCAGCTCCACCAATTCAAGTTTCAGCTCAACCACAACAAGTTAAGCCAAAAGCGGCCAAACCAGAGCCTAAAGTTGAAGAACCTGTTTCTCCAATTAAGAAAGTGGCGGGTATGGCGGTAGCTGTTGGTGCATTCGCTTGGGTAGCTTCGGTTGCTCCAGCTGCGTTCTTATCTCACTTTACCGTTTTTGTTCTCGCTTGTGTGGTGGGTTATTACGTAGTTTGGAATGTAAGCCATTCTCTGCATACGCCTTTGATGTCCGTGACTAACGCGATTTCAGGCATCATTGTAGTAGGTGCACTGTTACAGATCGGACAAGGAAGTGGCGTCGTCACGTTCTTATCATTTATTGCCGTATTAATTGCAAGTATCAATATCTTTGGTGGCTTTACCGTGACCAAACGTATGCTTGAAATGTTCCGTAAAGACTAAGGAGTAACAGATGTCTGAAGGATTAGTACAAGCAGCTTATATTGTTGCTGCTGTATTTTTTATTATGAGCTTGGCAGGGTTATCGAAACAGGAATCTGCGCGTGCAGGTAACTATTACGGTATCACGGGTATGGCAATTGCGTTGATCGCGACGATCTTTGGTCCTCACTCTGCAGGTATTGTATGGATCATCATTGCTATGGTGATCGGTGGTGGTATTGGTATCCACTACGCAAGAAAAGTAGAAATGACTGAAATGCCAGAGCTGGTTGCAATTCTGCACAGCTTCGTAGGTATGGCGGCAGTACTTGTAGGTTATAACAGCTACATCGATCCACCTGCTACTGTTTCTATCAACCCTGCAGATATTCATGCAGAGCACGTGATCCACCTAGTGGAAGTGTTCGTTGGCGTGTTTATCGGTGCGGTGACGTTCACGGGTTCTATTGTTGCGTTTGGTAAGCTTCGCGGCGTGATCTCTTCGTCTGCATTGAACATCCCTCATAAGCACAAGTGGAATCTAGCGGCTATCGTAGTTTCTACACTACTGATGATCATGTTCGTTAAAGCGGACGGCAGCATGTTCGCGCTAATGGTGATGACGCTTATCGCATTCGCATTCGGTTACCACTTAGTGGCATCGATTGGCGGCGCAGATATGCCAGTAGTTGTCTCTATGCTTAACTCGTACTCTGGTTGGGCAGCAGCAGCGGCAGGTTTCATGCTTGCAAACGATCTGCTTATCGTAACTGGTGCATTGGTTGGTTCGTCGGGTGCGATTCTGTCTTACATTATGTGTAAGGCGATGAACCGCTCTTTCATCAGTGTTATTGCTGGTGGATTCGGCCAAGAAGTGGTTGTGTCTGATGGCGATGAAGAGCAAGGTGAACACCGCGAAACATCAGCTGAAGATGTGGCTGATATGCTGAAAAACTCTAAGTCAGTAATCATCACTCCTGGATACGGCATGGCAGTAGCTCAAGCACAATACCCAGTGCATGAAATCACTGAGAAGCTACGAGCGCAGGGCATTAATGTTCGATTTGGTATCCACCCAGTTGCTGGTAGGTTACCGGGTCACATGAACGTACTGCTTGCTGAAGCGAAAGTGCCTTACGATATCGTTCTAGAAATGGACGAAATCAACGATGACTTCGATGAGACAGATACTGTATTGGTAATTGGTGCGAATGACACCGTAAACCCTGCAGCACTTGAAGATCCAAACAGCCCAATTGCTGGTATGCCAGTACTTGAAGTTTGGAACGCTCAGAATGTTATCGTATTCAAGCGTTCGATGAACACAGGTTACGCCGGTGTGCAAAACCCACTGTTCTTCAAAGAGAACACGCAGATGCTGTTTGGCGATGCTAAAAAGAGTTGTCTAAGTATCTTAGAACATCTATAGAGCTCACCTCTAAACAATCTGTAACAACTCGATAAGGAGCTCATTTGAGCTCCTTTTTTTATCTTACGAAAGCGACTCTATGTGTGATCTCAGTTGATACGAAGTTGACGAAGCCTGATGCAAAACTTGTCGCAATTGAGGTTTGGCTTGCCAATCAGCCTACTAGTACGTATGTACAATGTGGCCGTAATATATTGGCCTTTATCTCTGTAGCTCGCCATTCTCAATGTTTTTCATGCGGTTAAAAATTTATCTTTGATAGCGAATGGTATATATTTGGTTGATCTATATGAATTTGCGTTGGTTTGTGATCATCAAAAGAACATTTACTCTTCTTATCGCTACGTTGTCTGTGTCTGCAAACGCATTTGCTGACTCTTTACCTGAGCGTATCGATAATTTCACCAAACTCTTTGATCATGAAACGGCACTCGAATCTTACGATATTCGAGTGCTACAGGCTGATTATCCAACACGTTTGATCATGCCGTCTTCTATGCTGCCACAAACAGCAGAGTACCCGTTAAAAGACATTCAGCGCTTGTACCAGTTATCAAAAACCTGTAGTGGTAAACTGCCGTTAAGCCCTTTGATTACTGAGCCTTTAGTTTTTACTCGTGCAATGTGTAAAGGCACCAAGCTTTCTGACCGTTGGTTTAGCCGTAGTGGTTTGATTCACCCTGGCGGCGGTTCTTATGCGGCACGATACGTTGAGAAGTACCCAGAAAAATTCGACTCTCTGAAGCGCTTTATGCATATTCAAGAGCGACCAAACACCGAACACGATGAACTACTGTCTCGCTTGCAACAAATGGATAGCGAAGCAATCACCGCGCTGTTAGCGGGTGCGAGTATGTTTGTTGAGCTTGATGAGATGTGGGTAAAACGCGGCTACAGATATTACCTGTATAAAAAATCAGTCTGGAACGAAAATGCCACGCTTGCTGGGTTATCGTTTAGCTTGTCTTCAGAAGGTAAAAGCTGTTTTGTCCAGCGTGGTAATGTGTGTTGGGAAATAGAAGATCATTCAGAGCTTCTGCAAGTCGCCATGTTTATCTTGGTTATTGCCAACATCATGCTTGTCTTAGGTTGGGCGATTTACCGCTGGAACAGCAAGAAACAAGAGATGAAGAGTCGTATGCTGGTTCTTCAAATCCTAACGCACGAATTAAGAACGCCGATTGCGAGTTTGTCATTGACGGTGGAAGGGTTCAGGCGTGAGTTCGAACACTTACCAGAATCGGTATATGATGAGTTCCGTAGGCTGTGTGAAGATACACGCCGTTTAAGACAGTTGGCGGAAGCAAGTAAAGATTACCTGCAATCAGATAATCAACCGCTCGCAACAGAGTGGGTGCCAAGTGTTGAAGAGTGGCTCCAATACAAAGTTGAAGAAGACTTTGCGCCGGGGATTGAACTCCGTGTAAACAAAGATATAGCTGCAAAAGTGAACGTATATTGGTTGGGAACGTGCATCGATAACCTAATCAGAAATGCCGTGAAATACGGTGTGGCTCCAGTAATTCTAGAACTGAATACTTCTGACAAGAAGCTGACATTCAAAGTTATAGATAATGGAGACTTGTCTCGCAAAGATTGGGGGCAACTAAGAAAGCCATTCGTAAGTAAGAGTGGACTCGGTTTAGGTCTGACGATAGTGGAATCTATGGTTGGAAAAATGGGCGGTCACATGACGCTTATCGGCCCCCCAACAACATTTATTTTGGAGATACCTTGTGAAACAGACATTGCTTCTCGTTGAAGATGATAAAAATTTAGCTGACGGTTTATTAGTTAGCCTTGAGCAAGCTGGATATGAATGTTTGCATGCAGAACTGATCTCTGAAGTTGAAGGCTACTGGGAACAAGCGGATCTAGTGATTCTAGACCGTCAACTTCCTGATGGCGACTCAGTAGATTCACTTCCAGGTTGGAAGAAAAAGAAAGATATCCCAGTTATTTTGCTGACGGCTCTCGTGACAGTAAAAGACAAAGTAGCGGGCCTAGATTCAGGTGCAAACGACTACTTAACAAAGCCATTCGCAGAGGCTGAGCTATTTGCTCGAATTCGTGCTCAACTTCGCCTGCCAGATTCTGAAGAACAAGATGCATCAAAAGTTATCGCTCAGAATCTTGTTATCGATAAAGCGACACGTGAAGTGTTTTTCAATGAACAGGAAGTAACGTTAACGCGCACTGAATTTGACCTTCTACTGTTCTTGGCAAGTAACCTTGGACGTGTGTTTACACGTGATGAACTGCTTGACCATGTATGGGGTTACAACCATTTCCCAACAACACGTACGGTAGACACGCACGTTCTGCAACTAAGACAGAAACTGCCGGGTCTAGAAATTGAAACGCTGCGTGGCGTTGGTTACAAGATGAAAGCGTAATGAGAATAGCCTTACTTCCACTATTAATGTTTTCTTGCGTAGCGAATACCGCGCAAGCAACGGATTGGTTTAAGAGCAGCGATGCTCTGACTCAAGTTCATAAACATCTGCTAGATAATGATTTACCTCAGATGTTTGACTCATTAGTGGAAGTTTGGCAAATCAACTCGTCTCAATCACGAGAAGATCACCTCAATGAACTGTTCGATCAAGCATTGAACAAAGATTGTGGTAAAACTCTCACCAGAAAAACACTCCCAGATTGGATTAGTTCAGTCGTCGTTAAAAGACACATCATTCAAAGCCCTGGCCGAGATACCTTTCGTGTATCGATTAATGTTGAATCCGAAAACAACATTCAAGACATTACCTTCGAGAAGTGGGTCGATAAGATCGTTTCTTCGGACAGTGAGTTAACCAAAGACAGTGAAGTGGTTAACAACGCATCGGTGAGTCTATACCGCAAGCGTTACAATTTAGCCTCTCAACTTGAATCCGGTTTATACCGTTTAAGCGTTAAAGGTGATGGCGGAAAGTCTTGGAGCACTTGGGTTGTTTTGGGTGAAGTTGCCATGCGTCAACAAGTTCGCTGGGCATCAAAAGACACGTGGCGAATCGATAAAAAAGAACTACTCAATCCTTATTGTCCGCTCCCTAAGCTCGAAATCGGTTTGTACGATTACGTTGATGAACACTATGAACAGGTCTGGGGCAAGAGCTACGAATCTGATTATCCAATGAACCTTACTGGTGAAGAACTTCCTAATGATCGCTATGTTTTAGCGGTTTCAATGGTGCATTCACGCTGGCAAGGCGACATAGCGATAGAACAAGCACAAACTATCAGTAAAACTTATGATATTTCTAGCGAAGAAGAGTTAAAGTAATTTAAAATTGTGCCGTTAACTATGTAAGGGATCTAACAAAGATAAACGGCATGAAAAAAACTACAAAACTACTCGCAGCGTCAATTGCATTCGCCAGTCTTCCTCTTTCAGCAGCAAACTACGCCATTGAAGCGCGTGGTGATGCGATGGGTGGTGTTGGTGTTGTTTCAGCAAACTTCCTAACTGCTCCATTCTATAACCCAGCACTTGTTGCGATTTATCGTCGTAATGATGACATGGGAATGATCACGCCAAGTTTTGGCGGTAATTATAATGACCCTAATAACTTAGTTGATGATATCGATAATTTAGTTGACAGCATTGAGTCAGGTACTGTGACTGGTTCTGATCTAGATGCTCTTAATGGTGATAGCCTGAATGTTGATTTAGGTGGTGTTGTAGCATTCGCTCTACCAAATCAGTATATTGCAGCAAACGTATTTGCAAAAGCATACACTGAATCATTTGTAACCCCTGATACATCTAGTGACGCTGCTAATAGTGACTTGGTTAATGCTGAGTTAACTGCTGTTAAAGCTGTTTCTATTGGCATTATGGAAGCTGGTATATCATTAGCAAAATATCAAACGTTCATGGGACAACATTTGTCGTTTGGTATTTCTCCAAAACTCCAAAGAATCTATACGTATAACTACATTGCCTCGGCACAAAACTACGATCTAAGTGATGTTCGAGAAAACGACACCGCGGAAACTACATTTAATATTGATGCAGGTGCGCTTTGGTTTTACGGCCCATTTAGAGTGGGTTTTTCTGCAACGAATATTATAGACCGTGAGATTGAAACTAAATCCGTTAGCCAACAGCTAACAAGCAGCACAGGGGCTACAAGAACAGTAACATCGAGTCATTCTTATAACCTGGGGCCTGTCTACACTGTTGGTGCGGGGATCGTTTCTGATTACTTTACGTTGAGTGTTGATTATGATTTGAATGAAGCAGAGAAGTTTACTTCGTTCGAAGACAACGAACAGATGATTCGTGTTGGTACTGAAGTCGACCTGTTACGTCAGCTTAAGCTAAGGGGAGGGTATTACAAGAACCTGGCTTACTCTGATTCAGAAGGTACAGTGACAGCTGGTGTTGGTATCTCGCCATTGAACTTGTTTCAGCTAGATCTAAGTGCTAACTACACGAATGAAAATGCAATGGGTGCATCCATCAATTTCCTTGCTAGTTACTAACAGTCCTTATATAGTTCTGCTCCTAAATAAAGGAGCAGAGCATGCTAAACGACTTACCAACCCTTTCTCACGAAGAACAACAGAAAGCTGTTGAACGAATTCAAGAAATGATGACCCAAGGCATCAGCACAGCACAAGCTATCAAAATCGTTGCTGAGCAAATCCGTGAAGAAATGAGTAATAAAGAAGAGTAGGGCATCAGCCCTTCTTTTTTAATACGATAGTGCACTATAACTAAATATATTACCCTCTAGTATATTATCTCCTACATACCTACTCTTTAGTTTCTCTAAATCCCGACCTGTCAAAAACTCTTAAATACTTTTTATTCAACAAGTTACGTCAGAGTAATTAACTTCTCAGGCTTTACTTGGCTTTGAGTTGTAATTAAATTACAGCAAGATCTGAAAGTAAAACAATCGCCACTTTAGGTGTCAGTATTTGTGTCACCATGTCTAAATGGCTAAATATATGGTGTTTTTACGGCTAGTGACGTTGTGACTTGTATTTTGAACGGATGAGAATCCATGAATGATCAGAAGCAGACAAATGAGGATTTTATCTAAGAACAGAGTGAAACAATCCACAGCGGTAATGTTCAAAACCGATATCGCGAATGGCTTACCACCGCTTAGAGCAAGCTTCGTTGCCACATATGTGCTTTACAGAATAAGTATTTAAAAAGCTTACGAGGCGTAAGGTGTTGTGTAGAAGTCGATTAAGGAATGCGGCGCGTATCAATTTGAGAATGCTAAATTGATGTGTTTTCTATTGGGGAATGATAAGTCTAAGCGATAGAACTTGTTAGAAATAGTGTCGCTTTGAGCGCTGTAGTTGTCGTCGTGGTTACGTATGTAGAATCGAAACCTTGGCTCCTCTTGACCTTCATATTCTATATTGATGGTGACCGAATCGAACGTTGAGAGATCGAGCCCTTTATTTTGGGTCGATATAACGAACTCAATTTCACAGAAGGGTAAGCTATAGGTTTGTTCGAAGTCACACTGTAACTCAATTCCATCTTCTGACTTATGTAATGAGCATACGGTGCCACCATCGTGGTCTCTGTCCGTATTTACGCGCGTAGGCTATCTGTCAGGTGTGATGATGTAGTTCTTATCCATGAGCGTATTAAAAGAGATCAACGACACTAGCGTGATTGCTAGGCAAAAATACGCGCCCAGCGACAGATATATGCCTAAATAGCGTTGTTTTTGTTCGGTATTTATACGAAAGGTAACGTTTTTAAGGGGATAATAATTTAACTGTGTAAATATACAGTTGTTATTTGGGTTCTTTATTTTGTGTTCCATAGGACCAAGCTTTACCTGTACAGCTAGCTACAGTGTCACTTTACTTATTGATTACATGTGTCGATAAACATTATAAGCTTTCTAATCTCAGGCGGTAACACCATTGCAACTTCAAAGCAGGCATATCAGTTAGAGAAAACAAGTAAAGAAAAACTAAGCGCAATGGGTTTAAAGTAACTCTTAGGTTTATTACCAAAGCTACCTAAGTCCAATTGAACGTAATTTCAGGGCAAACCGTGATTATGGATCTCCCAAGTATCGGTGTTGTGTACCAGCAATAAGTGTAATGAATCTATGCAAACTGAACACAAAGTACTAACTCTAGAGAGAATCGTTAAGAAGGTTTGAAAAATCTGTGTGCGGGTCTACATAAGACACACGAACTTTATTAGTTGATGGATTTAAACGAGAGCTAAGCATGTGCAGTTGATAAGAAACATTGGTCGCGTGTGTGAAATCTGGAATAGAAACAACAGCAATGCTTACAAGAATTGCACACAGCGCAGCGAACCGTTAGTGCAAACAGAGAAGTGGCATATAAGTTAAACCAGACGGACAAAGTTTCGCGTCAATTAGATTTTCTGAATGAAGATTGAATTGTGTAGACGCTGGCCGTACATATAATTATTAGATTTCAAATGCGATAAGAAAACTCTGAACGGCGCAAGAAGCGTGAGAGTCAGTTGGAACAAGGATTTTAAGGACAAAAGATGAGAATACTACCTTTAGAATTAACTACACGTATTATTAACTGCGTATTATGTACGTGGGGTTAAAGTGAAAACGCACCTTTTTAATCGGGTGCGTTATCTCTTAAAACCTTGATTACTCTTCGATTTTTCTGTTTATTAGGCAGCAAGCCAAACACGACATTTTGATCACTTTCACCCAAGATATCAGCGATGTGGAATGCTACATCCCAGTCCATACCTGAGAGTCCTCTTCTCCAGTTGTACAATCTAGTATCACTAACCTTAAGTTTCTTTGCCAATTGGTACTCTGAAGTCAGTTCGTACTTGGCTTTGACTCGATTCAAAAGTGCATTTGTGTAGTTAATAACTTGCATGTTCGTCCACGTCCTTTGAGATGATTAAAAGCTAGAACTCACGCCATTTCCATCCCTAAAACGCATTTTAAATACGAAATAGTTTGGTATAGGGTGAAGTGAAGCGAGATATCACTGTTTGGAGGCGGGATGAATAACCAAGAATCGAAACTGGATGAGACATTAGCGGCAGCGGAGCAAGCGGCCAAACAAGGCAAGCTAACGTCGAGTGTCAGATTGGTGATTGTGTCGCTGAGACAAATCGTTGAACGTCAAAAACCGTTGTTCAAAAACCATAACAACAGACCCTAAAGCGCGTCAAAGAGTGATGAAAACAAATCAGCACCAACGTTCCCCATACAAAAGAAGTGCGCGGCCATTGGCCGCGCTCAATCGTGATCGCTGGAGAAAGTTACTCGAAAACCCCTCACAATATGATTACCTGCTGTCTTGTTCAGGCAAATCGACACAGCGCCAATTCTTAACCGACATTGGCCGTGTGATGGATTACTTGGTGAGTGAACTTGAATTCCGGACTTGTAAAGTGGGTGTGGTGACGGCGAAAGGATTCTTGTTGCGTACGTGGGCGAATGTGGCCAAAGGGACGGGCTTACTGGAATGGCGCGTGAAACAGTGCGTGAGTTACGCGAAAGACCGAGGGTGGATCACGTCAAAGCAGCCACGAGAGAACCTCAATGGCGACTGGTATGGATTAGCATCCATCAAGCGCATCACCGACAAGTATTTTCGCGATCTCGGCTTAAACGTGGCCTACGCGAACGCCAAACAAGCTGCGACTAAGAACCTTAAGAAAATGGCCGCCTCAACCGGCGTACACATCCGTTATCTTCTCACACCGATCACGTTACTGCGTAAGTTTGCACGTCGTAATACTCAACGTCATGACAGCACAGTGCCTTAAGATCAAAGCTCAAACTGTACCTCGATCCGTCTGAACCCCGATTTTTCGGGGTTTTTCGTCTTTATTCCCATCAATTTTCATCGATTGAAAGCGGTGATTGTGCCGTTGTGGATAACCATTTCACTAAACGGTGTTTTAGCGCGATAACTGCTCCATGAATTCAGTCTTTGAGATCACAACGCATAGTCTAAAGACTAATGATCTATCTAAAGATAGATGTAAGGGACAGTTACTGTTACCCCGTGAAAAACGGGGATAACTTGATAAAGGAAGCGGCTCATCGAGCTCGCCAGCGAGCTGGAGCCTTGTGTCGCGAGAAGTTCAATAGCATAGCGATAAGCACGGTATACGCGTTTGTTTCAATGGCCGTGGAGTCGCTGCGCGACGGTCTATTAGGAAAGCAAAGGCGAAATCGAATTATAATTTTAATTGTCAAAACCTATTAGGTTTGAATTTTTAATTGCTATAATCTATTGGTTAACGTCGAGAGACAGGGACACACCAACGTCGTGAGACAGAGGACAACACAATGACAATGCACCAACAGCACTACCAACAATTGGTCAGCGAGCTTGAACTCGTTGAACAATCACTGACAAAAGCCGCTCCGGACTGGAGCACCGTGCCCACCTTCAAGAAACCCCTGGTCGCGATCCAAGCGGCCGAAGAAGCCAGCCAACAGGTGGCGACGACCATCCACTTGCTGAAATCCCTCATGAACAATTTCCATCTTCGCTTGTGCGAACTGGAGGCGACGCATGGCCAGTAAGAATCCCATCAAAGGTTACATTGCCTGCCCAACGCATGGCTGTGATGAGATCTGCACCGTGCACGCCGTGGGTGAGCATAAGCTCATCGAGGGCGGTGAGCCGCCCAAGAACAAGCGCCGTCTCGGACAGCTCTATACCATTTGCCCCAGTTGCAAAACCAATCAAAGCGCGGGTAAACCGTTTCAAGATTGGTTACACAACCACATGGTATCGAGTCCAGATAAAGCCAGTGCTGGTTATAAAAACAGTATCAATAAAAAGCCTGACCCAATTAAGCCCCCAAAACCGAACGAAACCAAGCCCGATAAGGGCTCAAGCAATCCCGACAAACCCAACGATAACCAACCCGCGCCGGTTACTACCCGATTAGGCTGGTCATTTTTGTTGCTGTTAAGCACCTGTGCGTTGTTGTGGTTTGGTTTAACGAAGAAAAAAGGAGTCACGCATGAGCAATGAAGCCCCATTCACGCCCGTGGAGAACGAACTGGATGAACGCGACCAACAAGCCGTTGAAGCGGTAGAAACCTTACGTGAAGCCCGAGAGCAAGACGAGGCCGAGCCGTCAGAGACGCAAGAAGCCTCGCCGGAGCCGTTGGGTTTCGGGGAAGAAGATGCGCGCATGATGCTCTCTTACGGCTTAGGTGTGGTGGAGATGACCGTCGGCAGTGTGTTTGATGTGCCGTTTGAAATCGACACCCGAGCCGGTAACCAGTGGTTAGACGCCGCGTCGCCGATGCTGCAGAAGTACGGACCCGCCGGTTTGAAATGGTTCGGCCAGTATCAAGGCGAGTTTGTGTTTGCCATGGCCTCGATGACCTTGATTGGCGGTTGTGCCAAACAAGTACGCCAACTCAAACAGGCACAAGAGGCAACCGAGCCCGAGACACCGCAGGAGGTGGACAGTGAAGCTCCCGAATCCAGTAAACAAGAATAACGCCCACAATGCGGAGCACGTTTGTTACATGGGCACCACGGGCAGCTGCAAAACCACCGCCATTCGTCAGCTCAATTTCATTGAGCGTTCGTCTCAAGTGGTGATGTTCGATCCGTACAGTGAGCACCTCGAGGCGCCGCTCAAAGGTGGCCGCGTGCAAGCGTGCCACAGCTTTGATGAGTTCTACCACAAGGCATGGTTTGCGAGGAAGAAAAAGACCGCGTTTCGGTTGGCTTTGGTTGAGCAAGAGCGAACTCGAGAGAACCTCGAACTGTTTGCCAACATGGTCTGGTCATTGGGCGATGGCCATCATCCGAAAAAGCTCCACTGTGTAATTGAAGAGTTGGCCAAGTTCACCAATACACCGTCAAAACTCGATGGGTTAGCCGGTGAACTCTGGACGGGTGGTCGCGGCTTTGGCTTGGTGATGCACGCGACGTTTCAGCGTGGGCAAGAAGTCCCTAAAACGGTGCTCGATGAATCCAAATATGTGTACGTCGGTGCGGTTAGCTCACGGCGCAATGCTAAGTACATTGCGGACTATTTCGATATTCCCATCGAGTCCATTTTGGGGCTGCAAAGCTGTGTTGATAGGGAGCATTTAGGGCGCAAAAAGTACGCCGATTACATCCTCAAATCACCGGGATTGGGCAAGTGGGAACAAGGGAAAATTTACCCCAAGCGATGATGGGTAACCTAATAGGTTTAACTTTGAGCCTAACAGGTTCAAGGCTCTGGTCATTTTCCTTTCTATACACCACGTTATCAGCATCAATCACTCTAAAGGAACTCCCATGAGATTGAACGTGAAAAATGTGGCGATTGTCGCCGGAATTGCGGCGGTCACGACGGGTGCGATCGTCTTTGCTGTGAACAATAAAGTCGGCGGCCTCGATAAGTTGCTGGGTCGCTCTGGCTGGTTTTAAAGGGGAATACGATGTCAGTCAAACCAATCAAACTGAATTCGATGGTTGGCGCGTCGTGGGGACAAAAAGGCACATTGCCTATCCCTAATGGCCCGACGTACCACGAGTTGGTACTGGAAACCAACGCCAGCGCTGCAGACATGCAGCGCATTGCCATTACGCTGAACGCCGAAGAGATCTACGTCTTGACCGGTGAAGAGCTGTTGATGCTCGAGCGTTACAAGCAACGAGACACCACCGCGGGGCATTTTGTGATCCCGTTCAGTGACATCGTGGCACGCACCAAAAATGGGGTGCGTTACACCGGTCTGGTCACTGAGCTGGGCGACAATATCCACCTCGATATCCAATTCAAAGGCAAGGCGGCCAACGCGACGCCACTGTCTATCCAAGTGCATGCGTGGGTAAGTAACTCTCAAGCGATGCGGGTCTTGGTGCCGATGATCAAACGCGAAACCATGCCGGCCAATGCGCAAGGCGAGAACGAGTTCACCAACTTGGTGGCGAGTCCGCTCATCAGCATTCGTCGCATGCATTTCATGCACGACAAGATCAGCAAATTGGAAATTGAGCGCGACTTTGTCAAAGAGTACGAAGCCAACACCTTCATTTCAGAAGCCAACGCGAAACGCAATGAGCGCACACCGCAAGACGGGTATTTCCATTTTGACCCGATCGTTCGTGGGTTCTCCATTGACGAACTGTTTCCGACGCAGCACAGCTCCAACTTGAAATTCTCCGTGACCACCACCGATGTCCCAGGCTCAATCCCGATCTTGGTGGAGTCGGTGAAAGTGACGCGACCGGAAATGTTGCAGAGTGGCGCGGCCTAAGGAGCGCCAATGAAAAGCTTTTTTGATGATCTGTTGGAATTTGGCGCGGGCGCATTGGATTCGGTCGGGGAAAACGCCGACTGGCTGTTTCCCACGAATGACCAATCCACGAACCCTGATAAGACGCAGCAACCCAATCATCCTCAAGTGGATAACAAGGGGAATACGGTGACCACGCCGCAAGCTCAACCTCAGAAAGACAACACGATGTTGTACGTCGGAGGTGGGGTTGGTGTGCTGCTGGTCTTGATATTGGGCGCGCTGGCGTTTCGACGATAAGGAGACGGTGATGCCGTTACTGTTTTGGGGATTGGGTGGATTTGGGGTCGGCAGCCTGTTTGGGCTGAGCGCCGGCAAAGGGCTCAATAAAGTGTTGCTTGTGGTGCTGTTGGTCGCGTCACTGATGTGGCTCAAAGGAGGGCGCTGATGCTCGGATCATTGACATCTTTAACCGGTGGCGGTGGCCTTCAAGGCGGCGCAGCAGGCCCCGCTACGTCCGGCACCTCCGGCAACACGACGAATAACAGTGGGTTTGAAGGCGGGCACATCAGCCTCGGTGAGCAACGCGGTATGCCGTGGTGGTTCATTGTGTTGATGGCGCTGTTTGCCTTGTATGCGTTATCTAAACGATAGCTTACAGCCAGCAAAGTGGGCGCACGTCCATCAACGGCTAAAACCAGCACTGAGAGACTATTACCAACACGCACAAACCCAAGTCACAAAAGGCTTAGAGGCAACGTATCAAATAAGTGACACTGTCATGTTGCTGCGTGGTGAAAGGCTGAAAAACCACACCAAAGAGCTGGTTGTGGTGGGGTTAGCGGGCGACATGGCTACCGGCACATTGGCCGCCGTCGAGCATGCCAAACAGCATGGCTTTGATTCGGTGCGAGCGCATTTTTATCGTGAGGGTGCCAAGCGATTCATTGCAAGACGATTGAAGTTACCGGTTCAGGAAATTGAACGCCACGGCGATGAACGGGTTTTACAAATAAGGTTAGCGGATATGGGTGGAAGAAGTTCTTCGAAAAGTCGTCAAAGCAACACCACGACGACCACAAACACCAGCAGCAGTGCGGCGGTCGGGGGCGACAATACCGGTGTGATGCTGTCGGGCGTCAGTGACTCGGACATCAATTTGACCATGACCGATCATGGCGCGATGGCCATTGCGGGACGTACCGCCGAAGAAGCGTTTGATTTTGGTACCCAAGCGTTAAGAGTCAATGAATCAGTGGTCGGGGATTCATTGAACATGGTCGATAACTCGTTGCGTGTGGTCGATAACACCGTCGACGAAGCCTTTGGCTTTGGGACGTCAGCCCTAGAAGAGCAATCCGAAGTCAGTCAATACGCCATTGATTCGATCAAATCGATGGCCGGTCAACAAACCGAAACCACCAAAGCGGCGATTGCCTTAGCCAACAACGCGAAAGCGCGAGAGCAAACGGGCACCAATGAATCCGACAACTCTACGTTGAAAAAACTCTCTCTCATCCTTGGGATCATCGGCACGATGGTCACCATTGGGGTGGTCATGACAAGGCGCGCATCATGAAACAGACCCACACACTCGAGCCCAATCACACGCTGACGTTTAACGCCGGTCAATCCGGTAAGTACCTTATCTTGCGTGATACCACGCACTCGTTACTGCTGCAGGGCGATACCATGCGTCCCGTTGAGATCTTCGGGGGTGACACCGTCGATGTGTCTGCCTTTGACAAGCTCGAGCTGAACAATCATCAGTCTGTCGATGTGACGTTTGAGTATCAAGTGTCGGATTTATTGATCATGACCAAGGCGCAGAAAATCAGCGTCAATAACGCGCTGTTGGTCAGTGAAATTGAAAAGCCGGTGCACGTGAGAAAAGTGCAAGATCCCGTACAGGTCAGTGAAGTACAAACGCCGGTGCGTGTGGCGCAGATTGAAACGCCAGTATCGGTTCAAAAAGTGCGTGAGCCCGTCAAGGTTAGTGACATTGTCACTCCGGTTAAAATATCAGAAATACAAACACCTACCACGATTAGTGAGGTTCAAACGCCGGTTAATGTCAATCGAGTGGCCGAGCCGGTGACGATCGACCAAATCACACGGCCGTTAACCATTGAGCGCATCCAACAACCGGTGAATGTCGAGGTTGGGAACGCGTCACTGGACGTGCAAGCGACCATCACCAACACCGAATTGAAAGTGACGTCGGATCCAGAGCGCGTGACGTTCGCCAGAATTGGCAATGGCACTTTGTTAATGACGGGAGGCTATCAACGCATTCGAGAGAAAAGCGCGAGAAAGGCACTCATCTTACAAGCTCTGGCCACCAATGAAGGCACGGTCATCGTGCAAGGTTTCTTGGAGTTACGTCCGGGCGGACATTTGACGCTCAACACCAATCAAGCCGTGAGCTTGCAAGGCACCGCGAGCGACCGCCTTAAAGTAGGAGAAGCGCTATGATGCTGTCGTTAACCAATCCTGAGATTGTCAGCGCTAATGATGGCGTTTTGAACGTGGAAGCGAAACACGACAATCAGATAAAATTCATGGTCCACTCAAATCGAGAGGCGACGTTTCCGCTTTCCAACCACCTTGAATTGCTCGATTTGAGTATTAACCGCCATAAACTTGAGCAAGCAACGCCACACAACCAGCGCCGAAACTCGTTTTCGCTTCCGGCAGAGGAAGGCGTCGTCCAAATCAAGTTTTTGACTGCCAACGATACCAACGTATCGGGGCGTTTGCTCTTTCTGTATTTTGCTGCGAATCAACGTTATGGCTATCCAATATCTCTTATCAAGCCAAAAGCCGCGACCAAGCTTGAGATCACCGTCTTCCACGTTGATGCTAGCGTTACGCTGCATTCGAGACTCCTTGTGAAATCGGAGGGCGAATGAGATGGCTAATGTTACTCGCCAGTGGCTTACTGGCCGGAGTGTACCTTATGAATAAGCGAACCATTGATGAAACGGTCAGCGACTTTGTGCTGTCTGCCCGTAGCGAAACCCGCATGTTGGGCGTGCATGGCGACTTGAAAAAGGTTGTACGTCGAGCACTCGAGCTGTCACCGTATGATTTTGGCATCACGGAAGGTCTACGCACCGCGAAACGCCAATATCAGCTCTATCAAGAAGGCTTGAGCCAGCTCGATGGGGCGAAACGTCTTAGCCGGCACCAATCAGGCCATGCGATCGATTTTGTGGCCTACGACGAGAACAACAAAGTCACGTGGGACTTTAAGTATTACGCCGCCATCAGCCGAGCGTTTAAACAAGCCGCTCGAGAGCTGAATGTCGCGATTGTCTGGGGCGGCGATTGGAAAAGCCTCAAAGACGGTCCGCACATTGAATTAAGTCGTCAGGTGTACACATGATTGGCGCATTACTCAATCTCGTGACCGGTGGCGTGGCGGCGTACAAGCAACACAACCAAAACCGAGCCGAAGCGCTTAAGCGCAAAGATGAACTCGAGAGTGAGAAGCATCAGGCGAGGGTGCGTCGACTGCAGAATGGTGAAGAGCAGGCCAGTAGTCTCGATGAAGTCAGCATTCGAGAGCGGGGACTCAAAGACGAGTTCATTCTCTTAGTGGTGTTTGTGCCGCTCATCCTCTCGTTTATTCCCAATTACGCCCCTTATGTTGAGCAAGGCTTTAACGCGCTGCAGCGTATCCCGAATCCGTATTGGTTTGTGGTGGGTGCAGTCATCGTCGACACGCTAGGCATGCGCGCGATGGTGCGTTATCTCCTCGAGTTTTACGTAACGAGATGGAAGGGTAAATGATGAAGCTTCTCAGCACATTATTGATTGCACTTCTGACGGGCGGAGTCTCAAGCCTCGGCACGATTACAGCTCTGAAAACGGACATCAATTGGATAAAGCGAGTGCAGCAAGACCAAGAGCACCGGATACGAAAACTGGAGATACCGAATGAAAGGACACAAGTGCAAAGGCCGCCGACCAAACGGCCAACTTAAGAAAGGTTACACGCTCAAAAACGGGCGCGTGGTGAGAGCGAACACTACACGAAAACGCTACAAGAAACGCTGATAATTCACACCAATCAAAAGAGCCACTTTGCTATAAAAGTGGCTCTTTTTACATCTCACCTATAAGGGGCTGCACCCTTAGCACCTAGTTTTACAGCTAATGATTTAAATTACTGTTATAAATGGGTTTAATGGTTATAATCCCTCCCCATAAATCAGAATAAACAGAAAGATTCAGTATTTAAATGCAGAGTTTTTCTGTCTAATAGCTGTTAGCTGTCCATAAGTAGGTAGGAGTTAATATTGAATAATAATAAGGAGTCTCATCCAATCCGTAATGGTGTCATTGCTTCAGTAGTAGGCGGAATTATTCTATCTTTTTGGTCTCCGTTTAGAGAACTCTTGGTCAAGGCTGCACTATGGTGCTGGGGACTGCTGACTTCGATTTGGGTGTGGTTTTCATCTACACACGAAGCCTACGGATGGGTGCTAGTACTATTAATTGTGTTGTCACTTCCAACGTTAATTAAGTTGGTCTCCTTAATGATAAGACAAAAAGAACCAGGAGTGGAAGAACTATATAAATCAGATTACCTATTTGGAGCTGATTGGAATTGGTACTACTTAAATGGTGAAATTAAAAGCCTGTGGTGTTTGTGTCCGTCCTGTAAGAATGAATTAGTATATTCTGAATTTGTACCTAACAGGTGGGACTATAGACATGACGGTTTGGAGCAAAAAACAGATTTTTTGTGTGAACGCTGTGATACGACAAGGTGTTCGTTGAAGGGAAATAAGAGATATGCTCTTGGCACTGTCGAAAGAGAAATTCGTAGAAAAATTAGAAGTAATGAGTGGCAAAACAGCTAACAAATAATTCAAGCTGATTCGCAACGCTCGGCGCTTTTGGTTTCAATTTGTTTGGTGATCATGGCGCAGTGTTTAGGTTATGTGGTAGCGTTGCTCACAACTTTATTGGGCGTTAGTTTTCAGGGGAAGTATGGAACCTTGGGTTAGATTTGAAAATGTTCGAGAAAAGCGTAAAGGTTATTACGTTTCTTACACTCCAAAATTTGTCAGTGACAAAATTAACGATAGTACAGCTGTCTTATCTGTCAGGTTACTTGATGAGTTTAGCCTAGAAGAATGTAAGGAAATATCAGAGAAAGAATTCGAATATTGGATTCAACGCTTCAATGTGCCATTGCAAGTAATTCCCGCATATGAAAACAACTCTTCCAAGAGAATATCAACTATCACGGGTGTTGGTTATATTTGTGGCATTTCTCCTGAAACATTTCGCTGGGGTGGTTTCCTTGAGGGTGAACTAGCAAAATCAATGCCAGATAATAATACGCTCAAATTAACCTACAAAGATCTTCCTAGCAAAAACTCCGAGGAAGCAGAGCAAGATCTGAAGCAACGTATTCTAGGTATATCTGCCATTAAATGGCTTACTCTATTTACAGCTGTAATAATTCCAGCTCTGATTGCATTTCTTGGTTGGTCTCATCCTCTTTTTTCGGCTCTTGCTCTAGTTGTAGCGTGGTATAAATGTGCTGATAAATGGTTATCTTTAACTGGTCGAAAAGTAAAAACAGAATCTGAGCTGGCCAAAGAGAAAGACAATAGGCTTAAGGAGCACCATCATTATCATTGTAAGATCAACCCAGACGGCTTTGCCCAGTTGAAACTAGAGAATTTCAAGGCTAGCAGAGAGCAAAGGTTAAAGGATAAACTCAATGAAATGAAGCGTGTGGAAATTAATAACTAACAAATATTTAAGAGTGATTCGCAACGCTTGTGTTTTCGCAACGCTTGTGTTTTCGCTTCGCTCAAAGTATTGGCAAGCGCTTCTCACACCTCAATGCTGCGTTAGCCCAAGAAATATCATCGCAATATGGAGAATAAGAATTGGATCCTTACTACGAATTAGCTTATGCATTGGAATCAAAATCGATATGTATGTTTGTAGGAACAGGGTTTTCTATGCATGTTACCGATTTGAAAGCGCCATCTTGGTTAAATCTATTAAAAAAATGTGCAAAGAAAATTGAAAATGGTGACGAGCTTATTGAACAATTATTCCCCGATAATAAGCCAGTAATGCCTCTAGAAGAATGTGCGAGCATAATACAGGCAAGAATGCAGTCTGAAGGTAAATGCCTACATAGTGAAATTGCCAAGATCATTCGCAAGTTAAAATTAGGAAATAGTGCGGATGATGTAAAAGAGTTTGTTCAAAGATTTCCTGATTTGAAGTTTATAACGACGAACTACGATGAGTTGATCGAGAAGGGACTTCTAGAGGATAAAGACTCAACGACATACGCTATCGGTTATCCCGTTAATAGGCAGCCAAAGGGTGTTCAGATATATCATGTACATGGTTCCGTTAAATATCCAAAGAAAATGGTGGTTACAGCTGATGACTACTTTAGATTTATCAATAGACCTGATTACTTTTCAAAGAAAATTCAGACTCTTATTGAGGAAAATACTACTGTTATTATTGGTTACTCTCTCGGTGATATCAATTTTAGAGCTATTTTGAACAACCAAAGATCGAATCGTCTTCACGATATAAATAGACAAAACCTATTCTTTTTATCTCGTAGTGAAGTGGATCAGAACGTTAAAGATTATTACGATAGAAGCTATGGTCTGCGTGTTATCGACAATACTGAAATCGATGATTTTATCTCCAAGATCCTAAACAAGCATGAAAATATTAAAGACCGTGTAGCAAAGTCTAAGAACCTACTGATGCCAGTTCTGGAAGGTACAAAGAAATTTACGGACACGTATTTAAAGAAGAGTGATTCATTCTTCGAGATTGTTGCGACATTATCCTCTAATGGAATTCTCATATCTCATCCTGATGTCATGAAATTCCTAAAGGACATTTTGATAAGAAAAGACAACTTTACTTCTGAGAATGGTGCTTGGGGGCAATATGTACATTTGGCCAACTGGCTTATTCATTTAGGTTCAATTATGGATATAAAGGAAACTCCTCTTGAGAAGGTGTACTTATCTGCCGTTAATACATCTTTTGGCAATATGTCCAAAAAGCTGATTCTGGGCCGTTCATGGCATGCATTTACAGCTTGGAAAAAAGGTTGGTACAGTCTTACATACGACAATAGACAATTAATAATTGAGTACTTCAACGATAATCACATCTCAGCTGACGGTGAGCAAGTGATCAACCAGTGATAGCTTCTAACAAGAGACTATGGCGTCAATAGCTAATTTTTGGCGCTATTGTTATCCCACATAACACCGTCTCTTAGCATCGAATTTAGTATTACAACCATATTGTCGCTCTCCACTGATGCCAAAATTTTTAATCTCGACTACTAAAGACTGAGTTCACATCCATACTTTTATGTAAAATTCGGATGATTAGAGTAGGTTGGTTATTCGTTTTCTGGTAGAAAATGACATGACTGGCCAGCGGGATTTTTCGGTAACCTGGCCTGATTTCATCACAGGTTTTTCCTAGCCCCGGATTCTCCGCTAAGCGCCCAAATGTGGCATCGAACTGTCTGAGATAGACATTTCGTTGCCTTCGACCCCAACGACGCTCAGTAAACAAGGCAATGTCTCTAAGATCGGCCTTTGCCTTGTTCGTGAGCTGAAAAGGCGTCATTTTCTCCCTTCACTGTCGAGTTCGTTAATGAAAGTATCGAGGTCGTAATCCGCGATCCCACTGTTTTCACCTTCCACGAGCAGCTGTCGTAACGTATTCATCTTCGTCTCTTGGGTTTCGAGTAAACGCAGCGCCGAGCGGATCACCTCGCTGGCCGAGCCATAACGACCGCTTTGGATCTGGCTCGCAATAAACCCCTCAAAGTGTTCACCCAAGGTGATGCTTGTATTTCTCGCCATGATGTTCTCTCCAAATACCAAATAATACCTAATTATGGTATCAGATAAACGTTGGCGCAAGCGTGACGTTTGTCTCCGTGCTTGCGCTAAATCAATGAAAGCAGGTAGGCGAGTCATGTCTTTTTACGACCACTTTGTATCAGCCTTAGTGAGCCAAGGGATTTGGTTTCCATGAATTGACCCATTTCTGCCCAATGGGCGATTTTTTGGGACGGCGTCATTCCCGAGCCTTTGGCGGCTTTTAGCGCTTGGTTGAACAGCGCTTGATCGATATAGACACTCACTTTCATCGCTAATCCTATTTATCTTGATTATTATTTGAATTTGGCTGGGATCCAGGGCTTAGGCGGCATACGACGACCGCCACGAAATGGCAAGGGATGCTCCTTGGCTGGATAGTATTTCGGGGACTCAATTTTGCCGTGTCGTTCAACCAGTTGACGGTGCTCGTCACGCCAGTACGCAAAACTGAGCAATTCCTTGGGATTGAATTCCCGATCTTCAGGGGTAATGAGGATCGCGCGATCAACGTTAATTCGAAATCCGTTCCAACGATGATCCAGGGGCAAGTAACCACGGGCGTGAATGTTCATCAATTTTTCGGCCAGTGGATTGACTGGTACCGCGCCAGACAGCCAGCGCTTGATCGTGATTGGTTGCACGTAAAAATACGCGGCGGCTTC
Source organism: Vibrio sp. 10N.222.52.C12 (assembly GCF_041474215.1). Classification (NCBI taxonomy): domain Bacteria; kingdom Pseudomonadati; phylum Pseudomonadota; class Gammaproteobacteria; order Vibrionales; family Vibrionaceae; genus Vibrio; species Vibrio sp. 10N.222.52.C12. Next base: position 8,012 of record NZ_JBFRTR010000098.1, on the reverse strand, counting down.
ATGAATGTCGTCGAAGTAGCGATTCAACAGATCGGCAAAGCGAGGCGTGAGCATGTGATCTCCTTCAAGTTATCAAACATCCGTCGAATTATTTTTTCGATGACAAAACACGATGTCCATCGGTGAATTCGATGAAACTTGTCGTCAAACCGGAAAAAAGAACAGTGACGAAAACTAGGTATAACGCAAAATGGAAGGACGAAAACTAATTAATGATCGTATTTATGTGGAAACATTTTGAATTTCAAGCGTCTATAACACGCGTGTACGCAAAATCTGCAAGGACTAAGGTGCTGAAACTTATCAGATTTCACGCACTCTCGGTGCGCATTATGTACGTTATGTTAAATGGTGTTTGGTATTTATAAGGCAGGTATCTTTGTGCGATGCCCTGCCTTTGTATTGTGCCGATATTCTCTAATTTATACTGTGTATTTAACCATACTGGCTATTTACCATAAAATACCTAATAACCAGTGATAATAATCTTCGATTTTAACCCTGGTATTAGTTAGAGATTAACCGCCAGCAAATTTAACTTTGTAGCCTTTCTTTTCAAGGTGCGCTTTGATCTTGTCGCGCGCGTCACCTTGAATTTCGATGTTGCCATCTTTTACTGAGCCACCGCAGCCGCAAACTTTCTTGAGTTCTGCTGCCATTAGTTTTAATGGTGCGTCATCTAGGTCTAAGCCAGTTACGACAGAAACGCCTTTGCCTTTACGGCCTTTGGTTTCTTTTTGGATTCGAACGATACCATCGCCTTTAGGACGTTGGACTTTCTCTTCTTCAGGCTTAATGCGACCTGTTTCTGTTGAATATACTAGGCTCATAATTTACTTCTTTTGTTGCTCTGCTTTTTGTTTTGCGAGTAAGTAAGCTTCTATATGGCGTTGGATTGCAACCTTGCCGCCTTTGATTAAGCGACCGTTAAACATGCAATACCACGCATTAGGCTCACCGGTGTCATTCTTGATTTGGTAGCCGTTGAAGTTTTCAGTCGAGCCACCAGTTCCTCTCGACTTATTTAATGACATGAATTCTTTTGGATCAATAATAGATGCGGTATCAATCCACCAATCAATACTCTTCTTCACGGCAGCCAGGTTGCCCTGAATAACGTTGTTTTTTAACTTAGCACGCCAAACTGTGTTGTTAGCATCTATCGATTGAAGATGGACGCTTCGGTAAATTGAATTAGCCATATCTATTAATCATCTTTCTGTTTTCACTGCATTAATCATAAGTATACTAATAATGATATCAAGCATAATATGGTAAAAACACCTGTCGAGGTATGGTAATTTGAGAAAAAAAGTCCCTATTTTAACTGACTCTGTGATAATTAATTCATTTGTTGAAAAATTAAACAGCAACGCGACAATAGAAATTATAGATGAGTTGACAGGATTTCAATACTCTCGCAATTCACTGTTGGGCATTTACAGTGATTGGAATCGCTATCATGCGTTCTGTACCAAACATCGTATTAACACACTTCCCGCATCTATAACCGCTGTTCGTCGTTTTCTTGAAACGGAGTCTAACGATAGAAAATACGCATCGCTAAAACGTTACACTGCAACGCTTAGCATGTTACATACTGTGTTGAGCTTTGCTAACCCGATCAAGCACAGGCAAGTTCGCTTTACCCTACTCCACTTACAATCTCAAATGGCCGGTGACGCTAAACAAACCAATGCTATGACATCTGTGCATCTCACTGATTTGAATACGTTACTCTCCCATGAGAAAGCAAACCTGAAAGAGATCAGAGACATTGCTATTTATAACGTGATGTTCGAGTGTGCTTTAAAGCGCTCAGAGCTTAAGTTGTTATCGATGAGTGATGTTAAGTACGTTGAAGATCATTACCAAGTAACAGTCAAAGATTCGGCTTATCAGTTGTCACAAATAGCCAGTGTTGCACTTCAACGTTGGCTTTCGTTTACTGGTATACAAGATGACTTGCCAGTATTTCGTGCGATAGACAAGCATGAGAATATTGGTTTGCAGCCTTTAGATGATTCGTCCATCTATAGGATATTGAGAAGAGCTAGCGACTTACTTCAACTGCCAGAAAATCACCATTTCTCTGGAAATTCGATTCGTGTTGGTGCTGCACAAGAGTTGTCGAAACAAGGTCTTAAGGTGAGAGAGATTCAGGACTTTGGTCGTTGGCTTAGCCCGGCAATGCCAGCTCAATATGTCGGTTTCACGGGAACGGCTGATAGTGAGAAGATGAAGTTTAAGGCGTTAATACCTTGGCAATGACGGGTCGCAGATTACTTGGATATTACTATTTTGATATAAGTTATGGTTAAAACGATATTTGTAAAAACGGTTAGCGTTAAAAACAAAAAGCACCTTGGCGAAAGCTCAAGGCACTTGTTGGTTCAGCTCTAAGTGAACGAAAACGAGTTAGAAACCTAAGAAAGGCTTGTTCTCACGCAGTTTTCTAAGAACTGGCTGAATTTGTGGCCGTCATGTTCAACCATTTTAGGGAACATGGAGATTGGCGTCATACCTGGGAAGGTGTTGACTTCGTTCAGGTAGATTTCGTTGTCTTGCGTTAAAAAGAAGTCGATACGAGACAAGTGACGAAGCTTCATCTGGGTGAAGACTTTTCGTGCGCTGTCTGCAATCAATTCACGCTGTTCGTCAGTTAAATTACTTGCTTCAACTTCAGTGATCGAGTGGCTGTCTGCACTGTACTTCTCTTCGTAAGAGTAAAATGCGCCATTCGGTGCAATCACCTCACCCGGCTTGCTGATGTGTAGCTCGCCATCGATTTCATAAGCAGCAATTTCTAGCTCTCTAGGCACCACTGATTTCTCAACCAATACTTGGTCCGAGAAAGTGAACGCCTTGTTGATAGCCTCGCTTAAATCTTCTACTTGGTTAACTTGGTAACAACCTACAGAAGAACCTTGACGAGCCGCTTTCACAAACACTTTACCCCACTTTTCAAATGCTTGAGTTGCTTGTGAGTGAGCTTGATCATTGTTGTCTGATAAGAACAGGTACGGCGTGTTTGGAATACCAAGTGCGTCGTACCAAAGCTTTGACGTGATTTTGTTAAAGCTGTTGTTGCTTGCTTCTGGACCACAACCTAGGTATGGAATTTTAGCCATTTCAAACAGTGATTGAATGTCACCTGTTTCACCTGGGAAACCGTGTATGCAAGGCACAATGAAATCGACTTTAGATGCTAAATTGTCACCGCGTAAGGTTTGGTCGTTAATATCAAGATAAACCAATTCACCTGAATCAAGACACCAGCCTTCGTTCTTAATTTCAACTCTTACAACGTTAAAATCTGCAACGCTATTAAGTTGTTCAAAAAGGTAATTGGCTGAAACTAAAGATACTTCATGCTCTGAAGATCCACCGCCGCAAAGTAGAAGGATGTTTGTGGTGTTCATGGGTAAATTCGGTCCTTGAAACTAGGAGTACTGACTTCAATGATAAACAAAAGTCGAGATAGGTACAGTGTTTTGATTGTTAAAATTGCGTTCGAAAGATCGAGCGATTAACTATTAAACAAAACAGCGAGTCTTAAAACAAAAGAAGGAGCATTTGCCCCTTCTTTATGAATCAAAACTTAGTTCAACTTGTTAAGCGTTGGGTATTCAGAGTTCTTGATGTCATCAATGCTCTTAACGAACGGCTTCAAGTTTTGGAAAGTGTTCGGTAGTGTTGAGATTGCCTTTTTAGCTTCTAAGCGTGTTGCGTAGTCACCATAAAGTACCGTGAACCACTTAGTGCCGTTAACCATTTTGTAGTTTTCCCAAACTGGTTTAGAAGTCGTAGGTAGCATTTTCACGAAAGAATCGACTTTACTTTGGCTGCCAACAGCAACAACTTGAACTGTGTAACCAAAACGTTGGTTCATGTCTTGTTGTTTCTTGGTTGGGCCTGTCACTACTGCAACTGGCTTAGCTTGAGTCGTTTGAGCGACTTTCTGTTCAACAGGTTCGGTTCTGATAACGTTGACAACATTTTCTTCAACAACGCTTGTTTGCTCAGATTGAGATACAACTGGAGCTTCAACTTTTGCCGTTTTGTACTCTTCTTGATAACTATCTGAAGTGACATTGGTAACGTAGTCGTCAGATACACACGCAGCCAAGAGCAGTGGCAAAGTCACAATTGCAAATTTTTTCATGGAAAGCTCTATATCCTTAATAATAATTACTATAAATCATGCCGATACGTCGGTTTAGAATCAAGTTAACTTTGGGATTATACACCATTAGTGGGTGACCTATTTCACAAACTTTATGCAGTGTTTGCTTATTCATCTGAATTCGGTGAATTTGCCATCAACCTGTGAGTGCAAAGTAAGTTACGATGAAGTTACGTGCATTGCTAGGATATGTCTATGAATCATCTTGATCCCCTACTTAAACCCCGTTCAATCGCTGTTGTTGGTGCTTCTCAACGAGAAACACGCGCAGGATATATTGTTATGAACAATTTGTTGCATGGGGATTTTAAAGGTGCGGTGATGCCGGTTACGCCGAAATATGATTCAGTGGCCGGTGTGCTTTCTTACAAGAACATTTTGTCGTTACCGATTGTTCCTGACCTCGCAATCTTGTGTACCAATGCGACCCGTAATGTCGCTATTTTTGAAGAACTGGCTGAGAAAGGTATAGCCTCTGTCATTGTGCTTTCTTCAGACATGCAGCAAGAAAGCGATAATGGTGAGACGTATGATGAACGATGCCTAGCGATTGCCAAAAAGCACAACATTCGAGTGTTGGGTTCCAATAGTTTGGGGGTGATTGTTCCTTGGTTAAATTTGAACGCCTCATTCTCTCCAGTGACAGCATTACCCGGTAAGATCGCCTTTGTTTCTCAGTCGGCAGCTGTGTGTACCACTATTCTCGATTGGGCTAATGACAAAGAGATCGGTTTTTCGGCGTTTATCTCTATAGGCAATGGTAGCGATATCGAATTCTCGGAGTTATTGGATTATCTCAGTACCGACTCTCACACCGAAGCGATATTGCTTTATGTAGACAGCATTACTGATGCGAGGCGCTTTATTTCTGCAGCGCGTGCGGCTTCGCGTAACCGACGAATTTTGGTGTTGAAAGGCGGTCGAACGGCGAAAGGCAGAGCCGCAGCAATGGCTCACACTGGCGGTGCCGACACATTAGATATTATTTATGATTCCGCAATCCGACGCAGCGGCATGCTACGAGTTAAGAACTTACATGAACTGTTTGCTGCGGTAGAAACACTGACTCATTCAGTACCATTGCGAGGCGAGCGCTTGGCTATTGTTACTAATGGTGGCGGCCCTGCGATTATGGCTGTGGACACCCTATTTGACCGCGGTGGTAAGCTCGCAGAGTTTTCAGAAGAGACACTTGATAAGTTGAACAAGGTTTTGCCATCGAGTTGGTCTCATAGCAATCCTATCGATATTGTCGGCGACGCTGGTGATCAACGTTATATCGACACTATAAACATCTTACTCGATGGCGATGAAGCAGACGCGATTCTTATCATGCACAGCCCTTCAGCGGTCGCACATTCCGCTAAAACGGCAGAACGAATTATTGAAGCGATTAAGAAGCACCCTCGCCACAAGCGCTTTAACATCCTGACGAATTGGTCTGGTGAGCTAACAGCAAGGCCCGCACGAAAGCTGTTTACCGAAGCGGGTTTCCCAACTTATCGGACCCCTGAAAGCTCTGTGGTCGCATTCATGCACTTAGTCGAGTACAGACGTAACCAACGTCAGTTAATGGAAACGCCGACCACTGCAGAAAAAGTACACATTGAAGATCTAGCAGATGCGAAAGGTTGGATAGAAAGAAAACTACTGGATAAAGATACAGTTAGCCTTGATACTCACCAAAACAGTCAGTTTTTCAAGAGCTTCAACCTCGATGTGTTACCAACTTGGATCGCTTCTGACCCAAGTGAAGCGGTACACATCGCTGAAACGATCGGTTATCCCGTCGCAGTAAAATTACGTTCGCCGGATATTGCACATAAGTCAGACGTACAAGGCGTGATGCTCAATTTGCGAAACAGCAGTGAAGTTGCCAATGCGGCTCAGGCAATTCTCGATCGTTCTCAATTATCCTTCCCTACAGCAAACATCCACGGCTTGTTAATTCAAGGTATGGCTAAGCTCGCGGGCGGCCAAGAGTTGCGTATTAAGGTTACAACAGACGAAACCTTCGGCCCAATCATATTACTTGGACAAGGTGGTTCGGAGTGGGATGAGTCGATTGATGCCGCAGCTGCTTTTCCACCGCTCAACATGACACTGGCGCGTTACTTGATTATTCGAGCGATAAAAAGCGGCAAGATTCGTCTACAAAAACTCCCTAACCCCATCGATATAGAAGGTTTGTCTGAGTTATTGGTACGTATATCGCAAATGGTAGTGGATTGCCCTGAAATACATGATTTGGATATCCATCCAGTACTGGCCAATGGTGACAAGTTCACGATATTAGATGCCGATATCATCTTGAAAGCGTACGAAGGCGATCCACAGGAACGTCTTGCGATTCGCCCTTATCCGGTCGAGCTTGAAGAACGTATCCAGCTAAAAGATGGAACCGAAGTGTTGTTACGCCCTATTCTTCCCGAAGATGAACCGCTTCATGCTGACTTCATTAACCGTGTGTCTAAGGAAGATCTCTATAAGCGTTTCTTTAGTGATGTCGGTGAATTCAATCATGAGGCGTTGGCGAATTTCACTCAGATTGATTTCGATAGAGAAATCGCCTTTGTGGTCGTTCGCGAGGAACAAGGCGTTCCAGCGATCATCGGCGTGTCCCGTGCGCTGATTAACCCTGAGAACACAGACGCCGAATTCGCAATATTGATTCGTTCTGACCTTAAAGGTGTTGGTCTAGGTCGCATTCTTATGACCAAGGTTATCGATTACTGCCGTGCGAAGCAGACCAAGCAGATGTCGGGTATGACGATGCCAACCAATAGAGGGATGCTGACACTAGCTCAAAAGCTCGGTTTTAAGCTAGATATCAGTTTTGAAGATGGTACTGCAGATATGGTGTTACCGTTACTTTAACGCCCATGTCTTTTTAAGATGTTGGATACACCAAGACTTGGCGTCGCCCATTTTGTTGCGTCGCCAAGCCATAACAATATCGATCGGTTGTGGTTCTGTACCGGAGATCTGCTGTAGTACGCCAGATTCAATCAAAGGTTTAGCGACACTATTCGGTAAGGTGCCAATCCCTAGTCCTGATGTCAAAGCCTCTACTTTCGCAGGAAAGCTCGTCACGGTTAAACGTGGCTGTTTCTCTAGAATATTGATGCTTAGTGCTGGCTGATCGCGTGCGGTGTCTGCAATGGCAATAACCCTGTAACTTTCTCTCGCCTTCTGATCGAATTCACCAGAACGCTTGTGAACATAGTGGCTTGATGCCGCGACCCACACCATCTCCATTTTACCAATTACGTCACTTTTCATATCGTTTGGAATTGTCTCGAGCTTAGGGCATATCAATAAGTCAGCACGACCATCTGTGAGAGATTCCCAACAACCCGCTAAGATTTCCTCTTGCAAACGAACGCGTGTTTTACTGATTTTTCCTAGTTCATCTACCAGTGGGAAAAAGTTAGCAATCGGGATAATGCCATCAAAGGCGATAGTTAGATCTAGCTCCCAACCATTAGCAAGAATACTCGCATCGTTAACGAGTTGTTCAGTCGCACCAAGAATTATCCTGCCTTGTTCTAGTATTAACTGCCCCGCTTCCGTGAAATTTGCACGATGCCCAGACCGATCAAAAATCATGATGTCTAGATCTTGCTCCAACTTCTGAATTTGGTAACTCAATGATGATGGCGCTCGGTCCATTTCATTCGCTGCTGCGGCGAAACTTCCACGACGATCGATAGCATCTAGTATGTGTAATGCTTCAAGTGTTATTGGGCTATGCATAGCTTTCCTACTATAAATTGAGATTTACATCAAAAAAACAGAAGTATTCACAAAATGAATGGAACTGAAT
>NZ_JBFRTR010000097.1:0-29693 GCF_041474215.1 Vibrio sp. 10N.222.52.C12 | reverse complement strand
CCTCAGGTCGCACGGACAGTTCCGTATTAGGCATTGTGCTCGAAAATCTCAGTTTCGGATAACTTCATTTAGGGCAAAGCTAAAGAGGCAGCTTTGTTGTTCGAAAACATTGGCTGCGAATGCAGCCAAAAGAATGCTATTGCCTATTGACTGGAGAAGGGCTCATATGTGTTAGCAATATGGCTACCTACGCCAATGACTCCGAAGTTCTTTTTTAAAGTTTAATGTAAAACCCAAAATTTCTTCATCTACTTGATTGCTGGCTTCTTGATTAAACTCACCATCAAACAACGCGTCGACCGATCTCAGCAGTTTGTACGCTTGCTGTGAAAACTTGATATAGGTATATGGGAATTTTTCTTCTACTGCTTTATCGAGAAGAGGGTATATACGATCTACATTTATGCGATATTCTTCTATGCTTGCACGGAAACTAACGTTTGCGCTTTCTTTTAATTTTTCATAATCGTCGCGTTCTTCAGCTGAGCGCTTAAACCGTAGTTGTTCTTGGGCGAGTTTACGTTGTTGAACAGAGCCAATTACATTCCGCCCTATACTCTCTAACTCAGTCATCTTTTCATAAAGAATGTTGTGAAAAAATTGTTCTTTCCAAGTACTGAGTGCTTTTAGCGCAACTAGAACTGTTAAAGATGCCGCCAAACCAGAAACTACACCAAAGACTTTATAACTTGCATCCAATATATCTGAACCACTGTTTAAACCTATGCCTAATATCATCCCTGACAACATAAGGGCAATACAACAAGCCACTATGACCTTATCCACGAAACCTCCTAAGATTTGCTAACGTCCGAATAACGGGCATTTACTAGCCCAAGTTGATTGAAGCACCTAAATCACAATGTTCCTGTGAAAAAGTTTGCCACGAGTTAACGTCCCCCGTTCATTCGCTTGTTAGCATTTTAACTTTCTTCGGGCAGTTAGAACAAAATCCTCATGAAGTTCAAAGAGTTCTGTACCCAACTCATTTAACTCTCGGATTTGGTCTTCAACATGGGGAGGCCAATCCCGTGAACCTCGGTAGGCATCAGGTATGCACGAAAAAATTTCGCCATTACCAATGGAATAAGAACGATTTGCCAATGTATAAATGAAATACCTAGATTTATCTATTAGCTGTTTCCTTTTAAATTCCAAATCTTCGTCAAGAAAATGTTTCTGGGCGTTATTCCATGAATGTACGAAGGTATCCAACGCTTTTACTTTTTTGCCATGATGGGAGCTTCCAAAATCATGTTCCTCTAGCAGTTTAACGTCTAACCCATTAGATGGTAAAAGCTCGATAAACTCGATAAATAAAGCCTTATCAACGTCAATTAAACTTTGCTTCTCGACTTGTGTAAGTTTTTTGGACTTGTAAATAAATGCCTGATAACCAATATTATGGGCCAATGCTAAAAATACCATTCCAAAACCTAGCCAGTAATCGGCGGTATTCGATTGTAACTCAGCTAATGTGTAATGCTCTCCAGCATTCAAATTGAAAGTATCTACCAGCCAATTGTAAAAAAGCTGCTTAAAGGCCATAGGAGTTAGAAGTACAGTAACTCCCGCACCACCAACTAACCAAGTGAGCTTGTTTGTAAAGTCAGGAAATAGCCACTTCTTCCAGATGATTTCTTTTACTTCTTTCTTATCGAACATCAATGTTCCTCTTTAATGCTAACAATTTTTAAGATCCCAAAGTGGAACAGTTATACACCCCACCTGGGGATTTTTCATGCATCTAGCGAATGCAAACATCTAGCATAACTACTTGTTTTTATGATGGTAACATGGATAGCACCAAAGTCGAGAATGAGAAAATACGACAAGATAGTTGACTTCTACGCACCTCATGACGGTTATTAGGTAATCTATCGAAAAGTCTCGGAATGAGTATGTTGCGGTTAGCTATCGTCAGCATGATGTATGGAATCCACTCCCTCCTTAGCAATCTAGACTTAGGAGTGTGAGAAAAAACCGAGGGTTCCAATATGTTGACTAAAAATGTTATCGCTATCGACTTAGCAAAAAATGTTCTTCAAGCCTGCCATATCAGCATTCATGGTGAGCTAATGTCCAATAAACCTCTGAGTCGCCAGAAGATGAAAGAGTTCTTGGCAAAGGCTAAGCCTTCGATTGTCGCCATGGAAGGTTGTTGCGGTTGCCATTACTGGGGGCAATTAGCAGAAAAACTTGGGCATGAAGTCCGAATCATTAACCCTAAGAAGGTGAAAGGATACCTAGAAGGTCATAAAACGGATCATAATGATGCTCTCGCCATCGCTAACGCCGCTATACAAATTGGTATCAAGTACAGTCGTCCAAAGTCATTGGAACAACAAGCTATGCATTCTTTAGAAACTAGCCGTAGATTCTTATCTCGTAGTGTTGTTTCCCTAGCTCTTCACATTAGAGGGACAATTTTGGGCTACGGGATAGCAAACCCTAGAGGTGAAAAAGGCTTAAAAGCGTCGGTTCAAACCGTGCTTGATGGCGATACACCAATACCCTCCAATGTCGTATCCGTTCTGTCGATGCTTTGGGAGCAATATAAAGAACTTAAAGCAAAACTCATCGCATTCGAAAAAGAGAAAAATGCTTTAACCCGTCAGATAGAGCCGTGCCAACGATTAATGGGCATTGAAGGGGTTGGTGAAACAACTGCTGCGATGCTCTATACAACTCTTGGTGATGGAAAGCAGTTCAAGAATGGAAGACAAGCTTCAGCATTTGTTGGTCTTACACCTAAACAGCACAGTTCAGGAGGCAAAGTTTTTATGATTGGGATCGATAAATGCGGTGGTGTGAAGGAGCTACGCTCGCTTCTTTATCTTGGCGCAATGTCATACGTTGGGCGACTACCCGAAAAACCGAAGACTCAGAAGGACGCTTGGTTGAGGAGCATCATAGATCGTATCGGCTTCAAGAAGGCCTGCATTGCACTGGCTAACAAAGTGGTACGTACTGCGTGGGCAATGCTTTGGTATGAGACTGAATATAAACCAGTATTACTCACTCATTAATCACTACCAAATTTTTAAATTTTACAAAATGATGATGCATAAAAGGTAAGACCAACCTACTGAGAACCTGGCCATTCTGTCATGCTGTAAAAAGCTGCTAGCGCGATAAGGACGTATCCGCCCCATGAACCCACGGGGCGGATACTTATGAACAATCAAAAAAGTCCACTGAATGTGGGCTTTGATGTAGATCTTGTCGTCTTCTAAGCTAAGCTCGAATGATCATTTGCTCGCGCTCAGGACCTACCGATACCATCACGATTGGCACACCCATCAGCTCTTCGATACGAGTAACGTAATCTTGCGCTGCTTGAGGAAGGCTCTCAAACGTGCGGCAACCCGTGATGTCTTCATCCCAGCCAGCCATATCTTCATATACGGGCTTTAGCTCAGCCGTTTGTGGCCAAATCGGGTTCTCAGTATGTTCACCTGAGTAAGCGGTACAGATTTTAAGTTCAGACAAACCAGACAGGCAATCGATCTTAGTCAGTGCTATTTCCGTTGCAGCTTGTAGGTCAACACCGTTGCGAGTTGCTACCGCGTCGAAGTAACCCATGTCACGTGGGCGGCCTGTTGTTGCGCCGTATTCGTTAGAGCTTTCGCGGAAGCTATCTTGTTCTTCCATTGCAGTTACTAGCGTGCCAGTACCAACAGACGAGCTGAATGATTTAGCAACAGCGATAACACGTTCAGGACGAAGTGCAGGTAAACCGCTACCAATGCCAGCATAAGCTGCGGTTACATTCGAAGATGTTGTCCAAGGGTATTCACCGTAGACAAGGTCGCGACCTGCGCCTAACTGAGCTTCAAACAGTAGGTTTGCGTCTTGTGATTGCAGCGCTTTAAGCGGCTCAGTTACGTTGCAGATGAACGGGCGCCACGCTTTAGTTACTTCAAGTAGCCATTCTGTCATTTCAGAAGCAGTCTGGGAGAAGTCACATTGAGGGTAGAGCGCTTTAAGCTGAGGCATCTTCCAATCAAGTAGGAATTGAATACGCTGCTCTAAAATTTCAGGTTGATTCAGCCAACCGACAAGAATGCCTTTCTTCATTACACGATCGCCGTACGCTGGTGCAATGCCTTGACGTGTAGAGCCGTAAGCGCCATCGCCCAAACGCTCTTCTTCAAGCGTATCTTCAAGAGCATGTAAAGGGAGACACAGTGTCGCACGATCTGAGATCGCCATTTTCACTTTGATGCCAGCCTCTTGAACTTCTGCAATCTCTTCAGTTAGCGCAGCAGGGCTGATCACCATGCCAGGGCCAAGAACCGCCGTACAATTAGGATTAAAAATACCACTAGGTAGTTGGTGCAGTTTGAATGTACCGAAGTCATTTACCACAGTATGACCTGCATTGTTTCCGCCTTGGAAACGAATGCTAGCAGAAGCTTGGTCTGCTAAAAAATCGACGATGCGGCCTTTGCCTTCATCACCCCAGTTTGCGCCCACAACAACGATAGATGGCATAATTTTTCTCCTAACTGATTGAGGAATCATGTTAGGCCTACAAGGTGGATAAGAGAAATTAATTATCTTTATTGTCTTGATAAGGATTTCATATATCCTTAAAGTCTTAAGCTACAAACGAGATTCCCTATCACGTTCGTTCCTCACTGTAGGGAATGACGATGGGGCATTCTTTACTTTTAGGGAATGATATTAGTGACACGAGAGAGAGGACATGATGCTCGATATTAATTTGTTGAAGACGTTTGTGACGCTTACGGAGTACAAGCATTTTGGGAAAGCGGCCAATGCACTGCACATGACACAACCCAATGTGAGTTTGCACCTAAAACAACTGGAACAACAAACACGCATAAAGTTGATAGAGAGAAGCCCTTTTCAATTGACTCAAGCGGGTGAACGGCTATTGGAAACAAGCCAAAGAACGCTACTCGAACTGCAGATTTGTCAGGCCGATCTCAATGCCATTAACGACCTTAAAATAGGGACGTTAACCATTGCCGTAAGTGACATCATTTCTCGATTTTTGCTAATTCGTCCGTTCCAGAAGTTCAAAGCGCAGTATCCCGGTATTGACCTTACGCTCTTGAATACCACGTCATCTCAGGCATCGAATTTAGTTAAAAATGCTCAAGCGGATATTGGTTTTGTTATCGCCAAAGAGCAGCACAACGAGTCTTTGTATTTCACTAAGCTGCAAGAGCTTTCTTGGTGTGCGCTTGGCGATGGGGTTGATATCCGAGACTCTGATGCAGAGCTCACTTTGATTCTACTAGGTCATGATACGAGAACGCGTGACTTTATTGATGAAGGTTTACCAAGCCTTAATCTACCTAATTATAGGGTGATGGAAGTAGGGAGTGTCGATGCTCAAATCGACTGGGCAGAAGCGGGATTTGGTGTGGCTATTGTCCCGGAGTTTGCGGTATCAACCAAGCAGCACCTGCATTCGAAAGTGACACCATTGACCAACTTCTCGAGCACCAGTCTTGGTTATATTGTTCGGCAGAACCAAGTCTTGTCGAAAGCAACCAAGCAGCTGTTAGGTTGGGTGAATGATGAGATTATTTCATTGCAAAACAAATAAATACAATCATTGAGTTTGACTCAATCAGCCCACCTCGAGTGGGCTTTTTTGTCCCTGGAAAGCCTCGTTTTTACTGAATCAATAATCTTTGGAACAAACTAGCGCTCACCATCAACTATTCGTCCCGCAAATCAGAGTTTCAAAATTCATCGTTGACAAAGTTTGATAATCAAACTAAATTTCAAATTATTACTTTGATTGTCAAATTACTTGTCAATCAAAGGGCTTTTATTTGCAACGATCATCTAACCACAAACACAAGCTAAGGACGCCATTTTGAGTTTTCCAACACGTCACCAACACAACTTTTCTTCACATAACAGTCAAGGTGAGAAACGCACGTTCTATGTCCTGTTATTGACCGTCGTTACCATGGTTGTCGAAATTGTTGCAGGTACTATTTACGGCTCGATGGCATTGCTTGCCGATGGTTGGCACATGGGGACGCACGCCGCAGCGTTTGGTATCACCTTATTTGCATACCGTTATGCGAAGAAACATGCCGAGAGCGAACGTTTCTCTTTCGGTACTGGCAAAGTCAGCGTGTTAGGGGGCTACACCAGCGCGATTGCATTGGGGATTGTGGCATTGTTGATGCTGGTGGAATCAGTACATCGTTTGTTTAACCCACAAGCGATTCAGTTCAATGAAGCGATCATCGTTGCTTGTATTGGTTTAACTGTGAATGTGGTGAGTATGTTTTTACTTGGCGATCACCATCATGATCACGGACACGAGCATGGCCACAATCATAGTAAGAATCACGGTCATTCACATAGCCATGAGCACGACAGCGACCATGGTCATAAACATGGCGAGCATCACGGACACCATCATGATCACAACCTACGCGCAGCCTACATGCATGTGTTGGCGGATACTCTAACTTCGCTGCTTGCGATTGCTGCGCTGCTATTTGGTAAGTTTTACGGTTGGAACTGGTTAGATGCAGCAATGGGAATGGTTGGCGCATTCGTGATTGCTAAGTGGACGATGAACCTTATGAAACAAACCAGCCCAATCCTGCTGGATGAGAATATCGACCAAGATTATCGTGACTCAGTGACCAAAACCTTAACGCCTTATGCGTCGGTCACCGATTTCCATATGTGGAAGGTGAGTGGGCATCACTATTCAGCAGCGATTACTCTTGAATCAAACAGTGATAAAACCGTCTCTGAATATAAACAAATGCTCGCCAAGTTTGATAAGATTAATCATCTTACTCTTGAAGTGCATTCAAACGACCATGCGAAATATAGAACAGCTTAACCAAATACTGACTGAGTTCTACGATAAAATGTCTTCGTGGGAGCAGTCTGTTGTCAAAGAGACGGGTTATTCCCTGGCTCAAGTACACACCATTGAAGTACTTGGTATGCATGGTGCGTTAAGAATGAAAGAGCTCGCTGAAAAGTTGGGTATTACCACGGGTACACTTACTGTTCAAATAGAAAAGTTGGTTAAAGCTGAATTGATTGAGCGCCATGAACACCCAACAGATCGTCGTGCGATTGTGGTTGCCTTGACGGATGAAGGGCAGAAGATACACGTTCACCACAATCAGCTTCACTTGAATTTGGTTAATGAGCTGACGCAAGATATCGAAGAAGACGAGAAAGCGGTGTTATTGAAGTGCCTAACCAAGATGGTAAAAGCGTTTTAGCCAGCCTTGAATTCGCACCTAACTCTTTAGCTGCAAAGCGATTGACTAGAAAATCAAAAGATGGACCTGACTCGAATTGAGTAGGTCCATTTTTTTCGCCGTTTACGCTCTACTGTACAATCATCAATAGACGGATTCACTGTTTAAAAACCAAGTCAAAACCTCCAATATTGCGCTTCGTTCGTGCTCTTCTGGAGAGCCAAAAAAATGTCATCATAAATAATGCATCCAAATGTGCGTCAAAGTCTTTTAATTCAATGCCTTGTATACCATGACATTCAAGCCATTTATGTTCCGTCAAATAGCTGTCTCTCACTTTTATCATTCAACTAATGTACATGTATTCAATTTGTGTTATTGATGCTTTTATCTTTAGTGAAAAGATTCATTCTCTGTTTGAATACCATTGAGAATGTCACTGCTGGTGGGCTGAACAGTCGCTAGATTTAGTGCTCATTACTGATACAAAAAATATAACAATAACCAGGTCGCGCAAGTTGGATATTCATTCTTTGATGCGATTTATTTAGATACTCATAGTTAATTTAGTAAAGACGAGCCACGTATATGAATATAAAGAAAAAGCTCTATTCGTTGGGGATGTTCTCCATCTTCGGCATGATTTCACTGCTGTTTACCACATCACAATTTGCAGACACCACCGCTCAAATGAGCGAAGCCAAACAAATTACCAAAGAGCTTGAAGTGCGTTTGCTCAACCTTCGCCGTAACGAGAAAGATTTTTTACTGCGTAGCGATATGAAATACCTCGACAAGTTCGACGTAAACTACAAAAAATTCTTAGCGTCTGAATCTGAGCTAGATACAGTGCTCAGTGATTTAGGTTTAGCCAACAGCACACACCTACGTGAAGACATCGAAACTTACCACACCAGCTTTGTTAACTTAGTTAAAGCGAGCGAAGTCTATGGGCTATCACGTGACAAAGGTATGCTAGGCGAGTTTCATGTTTTGCTCGATAACATCAGCGCGACAGCCAGTGCGGAACAAAAAATCGAGCTTTACCTGTTCAATGACTTAATTGAGAAGGGGGAGTTTGACCCGAGTGTTCTTTCTATAACTTCAAATATGAGTAGCTCAGCGGCTTTGATAGACGCTGCTCGCCAAGTGGTTGAGCAAAAGCGCGTGATCGGTTTGAAGCATAACGAAGGCCTGCTAGGCGAAGCGCGTTCTGGTTCGCATGTTATCGAGACTCAGTTTAAAGAATTCTCGGCGGTGCTAGACCAACAAACGCAGCAAGAGATGGACAAACTATCGCTGATCAACAACATCCTTTGCGTCACACTACTTGTGTCGATCATTCTGTTCAGCTGGTTAATCGTCCGTTCTATCATTGGCAAAATTGAGTCACTGCTTTCGGTTATCCGTAATATCGTTGATTCTAACGACGTGTCTATTCGCTCTCACCTAGATGGTAAAGACGAACTCAGCACGCTAGGCCAATACTTCAACCAACTGTTGGATCAACTGGAAGGGCTTATCGCTGCCTCTCAATCTAAGTCACTGCAACTGACACAAAGCACATCGAACATGCATGATGAGCTAGAGTCAGTAATCAAACAGTTTGAAGTTCAAGCAAATCACACATCTACAATGACAACGTCAGTTCAAGAGATGGTACTCACCATTGGCGAGATCTCTGAAAGCACATCGGTTGCCGCTGAAGGTGTACATCAAGCGAAAGTGAATGCCGATAAAGGCCGTGAAGTGGTGGTTGAAACCATCAGCAACATCACCCAGTTGTCTGAACGTCTTTCAAGCAGCCAAGATTCGATCAGTTCACTGAACCATCATGTTGACCAGATCGGCGATGCAGTAAACATCATCCAAGGCATTGCAGAACAAACTAACCTATTGGCATTGAACGCAGCAATTGAAGCAGCACGTGCGGGTGAACAAGGTCGTGGCTTTGCGGTAGTTGCCGATGAAGTACGCGCACTAGCAAGCAGAACGCATCAATCGACCACAGAGATAACTTCAGTGGTGAGTGCAATTCAAAGCCAGATGCAGGCGTCGATGGCAGAGATTGGCGAGTGTAATCAACAAGGTCAACTAACGCTGAAAGATTCGGAAGAGCTGGATGCGAGCTTGCAACTTATCTTGAGCGACATGGAAAGCATCCAAGGTAATTCAGAACGTATTGCTTCAGCGATTGAAGAGCAGGGCGCAGTAATGGCGCAAGTGAGTGACTCAATTACTGAGCTGAACACTATCTCGAACGACAATAACGCTTCGGCGCAGCATTGCTTAGTTGAAGTGGACAAGGTAGCAGAGCAAGCGAACGATATGGACCAAGCGGTCGCGCAGTTCAAGACTTCATAAACAACATAGAACTTACTAAAACAAAAGGCGTGGATCATCTACGCCTTTTTTGTGCCTGAAATTCAAATAGATAAATGACGAGAATAAAAAAACGGCCCGATCTGGGGGAAGATCTGGGCCGTTATATTACGTATTAAAGGGGGGACTACTTATTTCGGCCTTCCAGCACATCCAGTGCCAGTTCAACCGCTTTATCAATATTGTCGCATCCCGCTAACTTACCTGAGCTGATAGGACCAAGCACATTAGCGTATAACGAGAGCTGCTTGTTAAATGGCAGGCTCAACTGCTCATATAAACGCTGGCGAATCTCGGCATGTTGCTCAGGAGCGTGAGCAGCAAGGCTTTTCAAAGTGTCATAAACAAGAGTGGTGGTAGTGTTCATTCGTCTCTTTATCATTAAGTGGGAGGCGCTTATTTTATAATCTTTTCGTATTCTTTTACTGTGATATAAGTCATACAATATTATTAATGTGTTTATCTTTTCAATCTAATGAGAATAAGGCATTCCAAAATAGACTTAAGTATCTGTGAAATATAACTAAAATAATGACAGACTATCGAACACACAAACGAATTGGCGCGTTTCTGGCAAACGGTTAAATCTATAGGAAGAGGAACAACATGCACTACGACGTATTCAACGGAGACGCAGATGGCATAATCGCGTTGTTACAGCTGCGATTAAGTGAGCCAAGAGAGAGCGTGCTCATTACTGGTGTTAAGCGTGATATTAAGTTGGTCTCTCAAGTTGTTACTCAAACTATGGAGCCGGGTAAGCAAGGTGATGTTTCTTCCGTTACCGTTTTAGATGTATCGATGGAGAAAAACCTGCCTGCACTGCACTCACTGCTAGACGCAAACATCAATGTATTTTATTGCGATCACCACCGAACAGGGGATGTCCCAACTTCTAGTCATTTAGATACTCTGATTGATACCGCGCCAGAGAGCTGCACGAGCTTGCTGATTAACCAGAAGCTGAATGGTGCGCATGTGGCTTGGGCAATCGCAGCTGCCTTTGGCGACAATCTAAAAACGGTGGCGGCGCGGCTAGCGGATGAAAATGGATTCGCTCAATCTCAAAAAGAGTTTCTAGAAGAGCTAGGTACCTTGGTTAACTACAACGGTTACGGTTCGTCACTGAGTGATTTGCATTTCACGCCAGCTGAGCTCTACAAAACCCTTTATCAATACCCGAATCCGTTTGATCTTTTGGATGATAAAGACTCTGTGTTTTATCGACTACGAGATGCTTATCAAAATGATCGCCAGCAGTTATCAAACCTTGCTCCTGTTTATGAAAGTGAAGTCGCACGTGTGTTTGAACTGCCAGGTGAGACGTGGGCAAGGCGCATCAGTGGCGTATTTGGTAATGAAATCGTTAATCAAGATCCAAACCGAGCGCAAGCAGTATTAACGAAAAACCAAGACGGCGAGTCTTACACGGTGAGCTTACGTGCGCCATTATCAAATAGAACGGGTGCAGACGAAATTAGCTCAAGTTTTGCGACTGGCGGAGGAAGAAAAGCAGCGGCTGGAATTAATCAACTTAATGAACTTGATAAGGTGAATTTTATTTCACTATTGGATGCATATTATTCATCTGGCACTGACGGTTAACTGAAAAACTCCCGACGTATACATTCAAAATCCTACAAATTCTTGCTCCTATATTCCGTTATACGTGCGTATTGCTAGCACATGTATGATGGCTATCTCCAGGCTGTTTTAGTGATATCACTCGCAATGGTATCTGGTCTTAGGTCAGTAATTACGGCGTATTTGGGATGATTTTTGCCGATTTAAAGTTTATTTTTTCCTATCGGTGATTTTTTATATTTTTGGTTAATTATCTTAGTGAATTAAGGTTGATTAAATATTTATATGGTCAATGCATTCAGCCGAAAATAACAGTTTTTAGCATTTCAATTTGAATGAAAAGTCAAAATCATATTGATTCTGATATTCAATCTGTGACTTAAAATCACAAGTTAAATCAAAGGTCATCTTTTCCTATAAATTCCATTACTTCTCTATAAATATTCATGATTACAATGAATTGGTTCGGTTGTGATTGACACAGCTGTTAAGTAAGGAAGTGGGACTAATGTTGAAACGTAAAGCTCTACAATTAGCAGTATCGGTCGGCATGGCGGCTATGTCTGGCGCTGTTTATGCGAATGGTTCAGATATGACGAATCCAGACTCTGGCGTCGTGGTTGGCTATTGGCATAACTGGTGTGACGGTGGCGGCTACCAAGGTGGTAATGCGCCATGTGTGACGTTGGATGAAGTGAACCCAATGTACAACATCGTGAATGTGTCATTCATGAAGGTTTACGATGTGGCTGATGGTCGAATCCCAACTTTTAAACTGGACCCAACCATTGGGCTTTCAGAAGAACAATTTATTGACCAAATCTCTGAGCTCAACAAGCAAGGTCGCTCTGTACTGTTGGCTTTGGGTGGTGCTGATGCACACGTAGAGCTAGAAACCGGTGATGAAAGAGCCTTTGCTGATGAGATTATCCGTCTTACCGAGCGTTACGGCTTCGATGGCCTAGATATTGACCTTGAACAAGCAGCCGTAACCGCCGCAAACAACCAAACCGTGATTCCGGATGCACTTAAGCTAGTGAAAGATCACTACCGCGCAGAAGGTAAAAACTTCCTTATTACAATGGCGCCTGAGTTCCCGTATCTAACGACAGGCGGTAAGTACGTTCCTTATATCGATAATCTAGAAGGCTACTACGACTGGATTAACCCACAATTTTACAACCAAGGTGGCGATGGTATCTGGGTTGAAGGCGTGGGTTGGATTGCTCAAAACAACGATGCGTTAAAAGAAGAATTCATCTACTACATTTCTGATTCTCTTATCAACGGAACGCGTGGTTTCCACAAGATCCCACATGACAAGCTCGTGTTTGGTATTCCTTCAAGCATCGATGCTGCAGCAACCGGTTTTGTACAAGAGCCACAAGATTTATACGACGCATTTGATAGCCTAACGGCGCAAGGTCAACCGCTACGTGGTGTGATGACTTGGTCTATCAACTGGGACATGGGCACCAACAAAAACGGCCAACAATACAACGAGCAGTTCATTAAAGACTACGGCCCGTTTGTCCACGGTCAAGTGACGCCACCACCAGTCGAGGGTGAGCCAGTTCTAAAAGGTGTCGAAAATACGCGTGTTCTCCACGGAACAACATTTGATCCTATGGATGGTGTAACGGCAACAGACAAAGAAGACGGCGATCTAACGTCATCAATCGATGTTGAAGGTTACGTTGAAACCAGTGTTATTGGTACTTACGTTCTAACTTACCGAGTGAAAGACAGCGATGACAACGAAACCACTAAAGCAAGAACGGTAGAGGTTTACAGCCAGAAGCCAGTATTTAATGGCGTATCTGACACAACCGTTGTGTTGGGAACTGCGTTTGATGCTATGGCAGGCGTGACGGCGAATGATGCTGAAGATGGCGATCTAACAAGCACCATCACACACACTGGCAGTGTCGATGTAAATGAAATCGGCAACTACACGCTTGTGTATAGTGTAACAGATAGCGCGAACCAAACTGTAACCGCTGACCGTAAAGTGTCTGTGACTGATGGTTCTAACTGTGCTGCGGCATGGGATGCAGACACCGTTTATGTTGAAGGTGATCAAGTATCTCATGACGGTTCAACGTGGGGAGCAGGGTGGTACACTCGCGGTGAAGAACCAGGAACAACAGGTGAGTGGGGCGTTTGGAGAAAAGTTTCAGACTCTTCATGTGGTGGTAACCCAGATCCGGGCGATGACTTAGAGCTTGCAGTTTCAGGACTTCAATCAGAATATGCGCCAGATAACGGTAATGTTCGTTTAGATCTGACACTGACATCAAATGAAGCATTGGATGTTACCGCTATGGTGATCAACAGTGCAGGTACTGTGGTTGAGCAAACTAAGGTTAATGTAACGGACAGCCGCGCTATTACCATCGACTTATACGATGTAGCGGAAGGGCAATATGCACTTGAAGTGGTCGGTAAAGCATCTGACGGTGAAATGGTGATGGTAAACGATTCGTTCGCTGTTAAAGACGGTGGCGGAACAACACCTCCTCCAGGTGATTACCCTCCATATGAAGCGGGCACAAACTACGCAGCGGGTGACATTGTGGTCGGCAGCGATAATGGCTTGTACGAATGTAAGCCTTGGCCATACACGGCATGGTGTGCAAGCGCGTCTTACGCTCCAGCAGATAGCCAATACTGGCAAGATGCTTGGACAAAGCTGTAGTCTGATAGCTCAACGCTAGCAATATAAAGTAGACGATCAAAGAGAGGCCATTGTGCCTCTCTTTTTTATGTTTAAACAGTTCTGACTTAGAGCTTTAAAACCCACTTAACCTTAAACTCTGCTCTGCATATTGCTCTAGATCAAAATAGGAGTGATTATCAATTGTATTACATGTTAAGAAATAGCACTATGCGCACATTGAATTTTATATATTGTTAATATTTGCATAATGAATCTTGCTCAAGTCGACCTCAATCTACTCGTTATTCTTAAACACCTTCTTGAAGAGAAGCACGTTTCCAACACGGCATTGGCGCTGGATATGAGCCAACCTACGGTGAGCCGATCTCTGCAAAAACTGCGTACCGTTTTCAATGATGATCTATTGGTGCGAGCGGCTTATGGCTATGAGTTAACGCCAAAAGCAGAAGCCATTAAGCAAGATCTCAATTCGGTACTGACACGTTTAGAAAAGCTGGTACATGGCGATGTATTCGAACCGCAAAGCAGTGACAGTACGGTTCGCTTCTTTGGTTTAGTGCCTAATGTCGCGCACTTGCTGCCCAAGGTAGTTGCGGAGATACGTCAACAAGCGCCAAACATGACTGTTGATATCGACTCGATTCCCAAACGACACTTTGAGCCTCTGTTATCCGGTGATGCGCACTTTGTGTTGTCGACCCACGAGCCGTTAAGTTCAGAGCAAAATTTGTATCGAATGTTCGTGATTAGCCGCGATTACCGTTTGCTGATGAGTAAAAAACATCCTTTGGCGGACAAAGAGATCACGGTTGATGACTTGTTGAATAGCCAACTTGGTCAAATCTCACTGCAAGGGGATAAGAAGCTCTCGATCGAAAGTCGATTTAAAGATCTTGGCTTGATTGATAAGCAGCGCCAGCTGTCCATTCCAATTCAGCTTTCCAATTTTAACGTCGCGCCGGATATGGCAGAAGCAACCGACATCATCTTTCATTTACCGACACCTTTTGCTCAACAAGCCGCTACGCAAAGAGATCTTGTTTGTAAACGCGTGCCTAAAGCGTTGCGCCACCCATCAGAAGACGTCTACTTATACTGGCATAAGCGCTTTCATAACGATCCTATGTGTCGCTGGGTTCGCAATATATTCAAAGAGCTTTATACATAATCCATCTGCAGGGTGAATGAAAATTACGAATACCTATCGAGTTGGATATAGATCTCTTTCATTATTTGAATGGTGAATAACGAGAATCGATTTTTGGTATGAAACTTTCGTTGATAAGAATGGTAGTCGGTTGTTTAATGAAAATCATTATCATTACTAATTACGTATAAGAATGAATATCATGTCTGAGAGATCTCTTTTGATTCGCAAACCTCTTTTGGTTCGTAAACCCCTTTCGATCGCAGTCGCTGTTATTTGTACCTCACTTTCAGCTAACGTGTTAGCGCAAGAAGAAGCGCAAGCAACAGATGAACAAATGGTTGTTACGGCAACTCGTACCGAGATGGCACTAAAACAAGCGCCAGCTTCAATGTCGGTTATCACCGCGCAAGACATTGAAGACAGCCCTGGTATTACCTTGGCGGACATCGTTGCAGAATCAACGAGTGTAGAGTCTGATTTTGATAGCACACGTGCTGGCCGTCAGATGATCTCTATTCGTGGTATGGATTCAGATTACACTCTTATCATGGTGAACGGTCGTCGTTTAAGCTCTGCAAGTGCCATCATCCGTGGTAACGACTTTGACCTATCAACGATTCCTGATGATTCGATCGAACGTGTTGAAATAATCCGTGGCCCAATGTCTGCACTTTACGGTTCAGATGGTATGGGCGGTACAATCAACATCATCACTAAGGCTCCAGAAAACGATTGGAGCTCTACACTGAGCATGGACACTTCATCTCCACTTGATGGTGATGGAGGGGAAGAGTATTCGATGGGCTTCACGACATCTGGTGCGTTGATTGAAGACGAGTTGTTTGCTCGCCTATCTGTTAACCAAACTAGCCGTGATGCTTGGCAACCCTATTCTGGTACGCATAGCTCTGGTTACGATCGTTCAGACATTACTGCGTTAGAAGAAAGAGAGACATTAAGCTTACTCGCGAGCCTGACATGGAATGCAACAGACAACCAAACCATTGATTTCGATTTTGGTTACAGTGACGACGAACGTGAGTCATCTGCGGAAAACGTATCATCTGTGATTGAGTCTGACACACGTGTTGTACGTCAGAGCCAAGCGATCACACATAGTGGTTTTTGGAGCTGGGGTGACACGCAAGTACGTTATTCACGTGAAAATGTGACAGATAATGATGCTGCGGACTCAGATACTAACTATAGCAGTGACATCGAAGAGCTGACTCAAATTGTTGAAGCTTCGGCGACCACTTATCTTGGTGATAGTCACACCGTAACGTTTGGTATGGACTACCAGTTGAGTGAATTAACCAACAAAGAAAACTTAGTCAATGGTACATCTGAAGCTTATCAAGGTGCGTTATTTGTTCAAGACCAATGGTTAATGACGGATCAACTAACGGCAACCATTGGTGGTCGTTTAGATAAGCATGAACTGTACGGTGAAGAGTTCAGCCCACGTGTGTACTTGGTTCATCAAACAACGAATGACCTGATCATCAAGGGTGGTGTGGGTAAAGCATTTAAAGCACCAACATTGACTCAAAATCAGACAGACTACACAGTTAATAGCTGTAAAGGCGTATGTGATTTACATGGTAATGAAGATCTTAAGCCCGAAACCAGCTTGAACTATGAGATCGCTGCGATTTATAGCCAACCTCGTTGGAATGTTGAAGGTGCCTTATTCCGAAATGAAATCAACGACCTAATTGATCGTGATGAAACCTATTGTGAGAACGGCGGAGTGTTTGAATCGGGTAAAGGTTGCGCTGATAGTTCAAGCTCAACTGGCTATGTGAATGGTAAGCGTACTTATACAAACGTATCAGAGGCTGTAGTTCAAGGTGCTGAGCTTACAGGCCAATTCCAAATTACTGATGAATGGGGTGTGTCTGGTAATTACACATTCTTAGACACTGAAGATAAGTCTACTGGTGACGAATTACTTGAGCGTTACAAGCATTCGGGTTTAGTTAAACTGAACTGGAGCCCAACTTACGATCTAAGTACCTTCGTGAGTGCGCGTTACCGTGGTGAACGTCAGATCGAAAGCGATCTAACTCAAGACGCTTACACAACGCTGAACCTAGGTGCTGTCTACAACGTGAATGCTTCAGTACGACTACGTGCAGGTATCACGAACTTAACTGACGAAGCTGTATCACAAGAGCTAGAGAGCATGGGCTATGTTGAAGAGCCACGTACTTACTACGTAGGTATGACAGCGGACTTCTAATTTAGAGTTCAGTAACTGATAGCTTGATACAAAAGAACCCACACTGGCTGATGCTCTAAAAGGAGAATGGCGAGTGTGGGTTCTTTTTTGATCTATAGATTTGGTTTAATTTGCCGTTTATCTATTAATCTAGATTTTGACACATGTGATCAGCGCATTACCGGACTGAGTATCCCAAGGAATCAGCTTGTCGTAATCGTGCTCGAAGATATTAACCTCGAAGTAGGGCTTCAATATCTCGATTAACTCTTTAAACGAGAATGCCACCATTGGGTGTTCATCATTCCACACTTGAGTTTCACCAGCAGTCGTCTTTTCGATGCTAAGCTTTAGCGCTTGCTTATCACCCTGACCAGAGTAATACCAACCAGAACGGAACGTGAAATCGTCTTTGTCTTGGTTTGTTGTGTGTCTAACAAACAGGTCGTTGCTGATCTTGTCTTTATCAACCACGTTAAAACAGAAAATACCTTCTGGCTTTAACGCACGATGCACACTTTCAATACACTCTTTAAGCTTCTCAAGGCCATCGTTGTAATGGATGGAATACAGGAAGCAAGTGATAAGATCGAGTGGTTCCGTGACCTCAAAGTTACTCATGTTTTGTACTGAGAACTTGGCTTCCGGGCAGCGAACTTCTGCGATATCTAACATCGGCTTGTTAAGATCTAGGCCACCGCTTTGGTAACCGAAATCAATAAAATGACGAACGTGTGGGCCAGTGCCACAAGCTAAGTCGAGGTGTGTTTTTCCTTCATTTCCAAAGATTTGATGGAGTCTACGTACGCAGTTACTTTGCGCTTGGTAGTCAATATCTACACACATTAAATCATAGTAACCGGATAGGTCGGTATAGAGTGCGTTGGCGGACATATTTGCCTGCAGCATAAGCTGAAAAATTAGGGTGGCGCATCATATACCGAAATTGGAAAATCGCAATCAAATATTCGATCAATGAAAGCGTTTTATTTTCTAACTTATGGTCGTTTTAAATGAGACCGTTTAAAGGGATGTTTAAGCTGCCAACAACATCAGTACGCGTGTCATCGCTATTCACTTTGCCCTGACTACTTATTCGTTAACTAAAACAGGTGTTGCTCCCTCAATGCAGCGACCATACGGGCTTTGCGGAACGCTTTTATCACGAGACGAGATAGGAAAAATATGGTATCTAGGTAAACCCAGTGTGACATTTATAATTTTATGATTAATCAGTAATTTTACTGATTCAAACCGAGTTCTTGAAAAGGAAACAATTCAGGAAAGTGGGCTGTTGATAAAAACCAAATCACTCAAGCTAAATAAGCGAACTAAACAAGGAGAGTTGAAACAATGACATCAGCAATAAATGCACAGGGTTCAATGGAAAATAGAACAGCATTGGAAAGCAGTGCTTCAATAGAAATTAAGGTGGATGACTTGTCGGGTGGGGAAGTCATTGAATTACTTGAAGAGCACCTCGCTGATATGTACGCCACTTCGCCAGCCGAAAGCGTTCATGCACTGGATCTAGATGGGCTCAAGTCACCAGAGATTACTTTTTTCAGTGCTTGGAAAGACAGCCAACTACTTGGGTGTGTTGCCATTAAAGAGCTAAATACCCAACACGCTGAACTCAAATCAATGAGGACCTCACAGTTTGCTCGAAAGTCAGGTGTTGCCAGCCAACTTTTACAACACGTATTAGATACAGCGGCCATTCGCCAGTATCAAACAATCAGCTTAGAGACTGGCTCAGAAGACTACTTTAAGGCCGCACGTAACCTGTATGAAAAGTTTGGCTTTGGATACTGTGAACCCTTTGCTGATTATGTGTTGGATCCGCACAGCCAGTTTATGCGTATTGAGTTGGGTTAAGAGACTAGCCTTAGATGTCGACTTACTTTGCAGGTTTCTCCCTTGGCCTTTCGCTGATTCTTGCGATTGGCTCTCAAAATGCGTTTGTTTTAAAGCAAGGGCTTAAGAACCAACACGTATTGGCAGTTTGTGCTGTATGTGCCATTTCTGACGCCTTACTGATTAGCTTTGGCGTGACGGGCTTTGGCGCAATCGTTAAGCAGTTCCCACAAATTGAGCAGTTCGCCCGTTATGGTGGCGCTATCTTTTTGGGTGTCTATTCATTCTTAAGCTTCCGATCAGCATTTACCGAAAACCACGCCTTAGAAGCCACGGCAGAAACTAAAGACTCATTAACCAAAGCGATTGCGATGTGTTTGGCGTTCACTTGGCTTAACCCGCATGTGTATTTGGATACTGTGGTATTGCTGGGGTCTATCTCAACTCAATATCAACCGGATCAAATGTTGTTTGGCGCTGGGGCGGTATCGGCGTCATTCGTGTTCTTCTTTTCACTTGGATATGGCGCTCGCTTCTTGGCTCCAATGTTTAAGAACCCGAGAGCGTGGAAGGTGTTGGAATTTGTCGTTGGCGTGATCATGGCATCTATTGCAATATCTTTGATTGTCTAGCTGCGCGTAATTAGGCTTCCATTTTGGTATAGGTGTTGAATACACGCCAGTAGAAAGCCTAACCTTACGTTTAATCTCACAAGCAGATGCAGTAAATATCGAATTCTTCGGCCCGAAAGCCGTGATGTAGCGTTTAGCACAGTAACTCTGGGCGCTTCGTACAATTTTTGACGACCTCTGTGAAATAGCTTAAAGCTAAAGCTATGGACACCTAAAACCGCTCTAACGTTGAGCGGTTTTTTTATGTCAAAAATAACGATTGGTCACGCTATGGGCGGAGTTGGTCCAAAGCCTGAAATTAGTTGGTTTTCACAAGCTTATAAAAGGGAATTATCTCGACTATTTTGGTAGATTAAAGGTATTACAGACTTCCAGTGAGCAGCAATGAAGATTCTTCACACGTCCGATTGGCACCTTGGCCAAAACTTCTACAATAAAAGCCGCAAGAATGAACATGAACGGTTTTTACAATGGTTACTTGAGCAAGTTACAGAGCACGACATCGACGCGATCATTGTTGCTGGCGACATTTTCGATACCAGTACACCGCCGAGTTACGCTCGTGAGATGTATAACAAGTTTGTGGTCGATTCGAACAAGATCGGTTGCAAATTGGTGTTATTAGGTGGTAACCATGACTCGGTGTCTGTGTTGAAGGAGACACAGCAATTACTGAAGTACATGGGCGCAGACGTAATTCCGAACACCAATGAAGATTATGCGACTCAGGTTGTCGAGCTAAAAGGTAAGAACGGCGATGTAGAAGCGCTGGTTTGTGCCATTCCTTTTATTCGCCCTCGCGATGTGTTGATGAGCCAGGCGGGTGTCACTGGCGTTGAGCGTCAGAAGCAACTCGGAGATGCAATCAAACAGCACTACCAAAGTGTTTATGATGCCGCTGTAGAAAAACGTGCGACGTTTGAAAACAGAGAGCACATGCCGATTATCGCTACGGGTCATTTAACGGCGATGGGTGTTCAACAATCGGATTCGGTACGTGATATCTATGTCGGCAACCTTGATGGTTTCGCCGCTGATGGCTTCCCAGACGCAGACTATATCGCACTTGGTCATATCCATCGCCCACAAGTGGTGGCAAAGCGTGAATACATTCGTTATTCAGGCTCTCCAATCCCACTAAGTTTTGATGAACTTAAGTCTCAGAAACAAGTGTGTGTTGTTGAGTTTGTTGAAGGTGAGCGCACCATTTCTCAATTGCCTGTTCCCACATTCCAACCTCTAGCTGAAATCAAAGGCGACTTGAGCGAGATCGAATCTCAGCTGAACCAATACATAGGTTTAGATAGCGAACAAAGCGTGTGGTTATCGATCGAAGTGCAAGCGCAAGATTACCTTTCAGATCTCCAAGAACGTATGCGTGCATTGACCGAAGGCTTGAACGTTGAAGTACTTCAACTGCGCCGTGCAAGAGAGCGTCGTAATCAAGCATTAGAGCAAGAGTCGGCAGAAACCTTATCTGAACTGAGCCCGATGGACGTGTTTAGCAAGCGTATTGCCTTAGAAGAGTTTGAAACGGATTCTGAAAAAGCGCGTTTAGAGCGCATGACGGTGAAGTTTAAACAAGTGATGGTTGAAGTGTCTGAGAGCGCTCAAGCGCCAAACAAAGTAGAAGAGTAACCAGTATGAAGATTTTAAGCCTAGAATTTGAAAACCTGAACTCTTTGAAAGGACGTTGGAAGCTCGATTTCACCCAATCACCGTTTGCAGAAAATGGTCTGTTTGCGATTACTGGCCCAACAGGGGCGGGTAAAACCACCATTCTTGATGCGATTTGTTTGGCATTGTTCCACCGCACACCGCGTTTGAAAAGCATTGCTAAAGGTAATAATGAATTAATGACTCGTGGTACGGGCGAGTGCTTTGCTGAGCTTGAATTTGAAGTGCAGGGTAAAACGTACCGCTCTAACTTCCACCAAAAGCGCGCACGTGGCAAACATGATGGCGCACTGCAAACGCCGACCTGTGAATTTTCAGATGCCGACACAGATAAAGTGTTAGAGACCATGCTCACTAAGAAGATCAAGTTGGTGGAGCAGGTCACGGGCCTCGATTTCTCACGCTTTACTAAATCGATCATGCTGTCTCAGGGTGAGTTTGCGGCGTTCTTAAATGCCAATGCCAACGATCGTGCAGAGCTACTGGAAGAGCTGACGGGTACCGAAGTGTATAGCCTGATCTCAGAGCGCATCTACGATCACTTTAAGTCGAGTGAAACATCGCTTAATCAGCTCAAAGCGAAAGCAGAAGGCGTGAGCCTGCTCTCGGAAGAACAAATTCAAGCGCTAATCACTGAGCGTGAAACGCTAGAAGCTGAACAAAACCGCCTAGCCGAGCAATTAAAAGAGTGGCAAGTGCATCTTAGCTGGTGGAAAGACGTGACCAAAGCTGAGCAAACTATTGCGGCCAGTGAGCTCGATCTGAAAACCGCTCAAGATGAACTAGACCGTAACCAACCGTCACTAGAGCGCTTGGCAAACAGTGAGCCGGCTGAAAAGCTGCGTCCAGTACACAAAGATTTAAAGCGTTGCGAACAAGAGGTGAACACTACTCAAGCTCACCTAGATAACAGCACCAAGTTACTTGCCGTTCGTGATGCAGAAATGCAAGACGCGCAAACTAAACTGACTCAAAGCAGTGCGATTGTCGAACAGGTAAAAGCCGAACAGCAGGATCAAGAGAAGATCATCGAGCAGGTTCGCCCGTTAGATAACCAAATTGCCGTACTCAAAGATAAGCAAACTGCGGGCGTTAGTGCAGCGAATACGCTTAACGAGCAACATACGCAGCAGCGTAATCAACAGATTGTTTTAGTCCAAAAAACAGATGCACTGAAGCAACAAGATAAACTCAGCACTGAGTACCTAAATACGCATCAAGCTGACCAACATCTGGAAAAATACCTAGGTCAGTGGCAAGCAAAGGTCGAGCAAGTTCGTACTCTAGAGCGCCAGCATTCAGAGCAGTTGAATTCAGCGAAGCAAGCTTTGTCTGCAGTTGATGCACAGCAAACGATCATCAAATCCGCGCAAGATGCTAAAGCAACGCAAGATAAAACTTTAGCTGAATTGGTTGTTCTCGAGAGTAGTGCAAAGCAACAGTGGGAAGCCTTGCAAGGCAACACTAGCGAGCAAGTGTTGAATTCGCAAAAAGATCTGTTGGAGTTTTGGAATCGCAATACGCACTCATTACTCGAGATCAATCGTGGTTTCCTAAATGCCCAACAACAGCTGCACGCAAAAACACAGGCACATCAAACCAACACCCAGTTGGTCGACAAGCTTTCGAAAGAGCGTGAAGTGTTGCTTCTGCGATACCAAGAAAAAAAGACCTCACTTGAACGTTTAGTTCGCTTAATTGATCAAGAAGGTGACCTTGCGAAATACCGAGCGTCATTGAAGCCAGGTATGGATTGTCCATTGTGTGGTTCAACAGACCATGCGATCGAACAATCACAAAGTTCGAAGGATTTGAATGCCCAGAAAGAGCTTGAGGAACAAGAATTAGCAGCGATTCAGAAAGAAGGCCAAGAGCATCGTCAGCAGTTAGATTCTCTTACCCTTGTGATTGTGGCGCTTAACGATGACATTCAACGTGCGCAAGCGGATATTCAACAAGCTCAGCTGAATTGGCAAGGCGTTGTCGGCAAGCTTCAACAGAGCTTATCGGATTTCGTTGGCACGGCTCCTGAACTGGCACTGCTAACGATTAACGATTTAGGCAATGAAGCTACAGTCGCGACCTTTGCTCAGCAGTGTGAACTTCAACTAAGTCAGAGCGCGCAGCAACTCAAAGCGTTGGGTGATGCTAAAGCGCATTACGCTGAAGCTGAGAAACAACGCCTGTCTGTAAGTGTTATGGCTGACAAGGCGCAGTCTAATCTCGAGTTGGCCGAGCAACGCTTAGCTGATTTGAATAAGCAAAACCAAGTCGCAAACGAGCAAGTGACTCAAATAGCTCAAGCGAAAGGCCAGCAATGGAACGCTTTGAAAGAGAGCATTGTTCAAACTTCTATCGAAGCACCTGAACTTGAGCATATCGATGATTGGTTTACTGCGAAATCGCAAGCATCAAGCACATGGCAGCAAACCAAACAGCAACAGGCCGATATTGAGAAGCAACTGATTACTCAAAATGCCGAATTGAAAACGTTAGACGACAAGCTAAGCAGTGTTGAGAAAGAGCTCGCGACACTGACGCAACAGAGTGAGTCTTTAGTGTCAGAACTCACTCGTGTAACGGCTGAAAGAACAGAGTTGTTTGGTGACAAAGACATTCAAGCCACCAGCAATGCGATGAAGCAAAGAGTCACTGAAGCAGTAAATGCATTTGATGCCGCGCAGTTAGTGCTTAACCGCAGCGAACTTGAACATCGAACCGAGCAAACCAAACACACTGGTTTCTCGGACGAGTTAGTCAGTAAGCAATCGAGCTACACACAAGCGTCGAATGCTTGGTTAGAAGCGCTGAAAACTAGCCCGTTCGAAGATGAGGCTGATTTTGAAGCAGCGTTGTTGGATGAAGAGGTTAGAACTCAACTTCAAAGCCTGAAGAAGTCTTTAGACGAAGCGATTGTCAGTGCACAAGCTAGGTTGAACACCGCCAAAGCGACGCAAGTGGAGCTACAAAACCACGAAAATGCTAAAGCATGGCAAGAGCAAGACCAACAGCAAGTTGAAGAAGCGACTACTGAGTGTCAAAACGCACAGCAAAGCCATGCGACAAAGATCGGTGCAATTTCTGCCAATCTTGAAACGGATAGCCAGAACCGCAGTAATCAGCAAGATCTGTTCAAGCAGATCGACGAGCAACAGGTCGAGTTTGATGACATCTCACGTCTCAATTCACTTATTGGCTCAAAGAACGGCGACAAGTTCCGTAAGTTTGCTCAAGGTCTAACACTGGAAAACTTGGTGTACTTGGCCAACAAGCAGCTACAGCGTTTGCATGGTCGTTACGAGCTAAAACGTAAAGCCGACGATGGTTTAGAACTGCAAGTGCTCGACACATGGCAGGGCGATGTGATGCGTGATACAAAGACTTTATCAGGTGGCGAAAGCTTCTTGGTGAGCTTGGCGTTGGCATTAGCGCTTTCTGATCTTGTGAGCTACAAAACCAGTATTGATTCTCTGTTCTTAGATGAAGGTTTCGGCACGTTGGATAGTGACACATTGGACATTGCCCTTAACGCGTTAGATAACTTGAATGCATCAGGCAAGATGATCGGTGTCATTAGCCATGTTGAAGCACTGAAAGAGCGAGTGCCCGTTCAGCTTAAAGTGACAAAACACTCTGGCTTAGGTGTGAGTGAGATGGAGAAGCAGTACAAGGTTGTCGCTTAGGTTGTTACTTTGGTTCTTGCTAAATTTATCTGCGCAGAAATAGAAACAGAGCTAGATGAAGCAGATCCCCGACTCAGTCGTTCCTCCTTCTCGAGGATGACGGAGTCGGGAGTAGTCACAAATCACTACGCAGTCACTCCTTAAAGTCAGGAACGAACGTCATAGAGAACTAGGCTTTGTTCGTATTGCCTTCGTCATTCTCTAAAGCGAGGTACGAGCGTAATAGGGAATCTCTAGTAAACGCAGGAAGTGGATGCTTCAAAAAGGGAACGGCCATGCACAAGAAACCCCATTTACCGACTAAGATATGTCCTGTTTGCCAAAAGCCTTTCGCATGGCGTAAAAAATGGCAGCGCTGTTGGGATGACGTGATTTACTGTTCTGAACGTTGTCGTCGTCATAAGCCAACTTTGGCGTAATTTCTGTTCGTTTTTAGAACACGTTAATAGTTTCGTCATTCATTTCTTAAGTTAATATTTCTATCTGTAAGACAACTAATGTATAAAGGCGGCATGAAGATACCTAAAAGAATACAGCCCTTAGTTGACGATGGTTTAGTCGACGAGGTGACAAGCGAATTAATGAGTGGCAAAGAAGCGTCAGTGTACATAGTACGCTGCGGCGATACGATCCGTTGTGCCAAGGTATATAAGGAAATAAGCCAGCGCAGCTTTAAAAAAGCAACGGCGTATCGTGAAGGCCGAAAAGTCCGAAATAGCCGCCGTGCTCGTGCGATGGAAAAAGGCTCTGGCTTTGGTCGTGAGCAACAAGAGAAAGTGTGGCAAAGCGCTGAAGTGGATGCCTTGTATAAACTGGCAGAAGCGGGTGTTCGTGTGCCTGTTCCTTATGGCTGTTTTGATGGCGTGCTGCTTATGGAGCTAGTCACTGATGATGACGGTTATGTGGCTCCAAGATTGAACGATGTTGTAATGCCACCAGAACAAGCGATTGAAGATCATGCGGTGATGATGACTTACGTGGTTAAAATGCTTTGCGTTGGTTTGATCCATGGTGACTTGTCTGAGTTTAACGTATTGGTTGATGAATACGGCCCTGTGATTATCGATCTACCACAAGCGGTTGACGCTTCGGCTAACAACAACGCTGAGTGGATGCTGGCTCGTGACATCAATAACATCCGTGACTATTACGCTCAGTTTGCTCCTGAACTGGCAAAAACCGAGTATGCCAAGGAAATGTGGGCGCTGTACGAGAAAGGCGACTTGAAGCCAGACAGCAAACTGACGGGTGAGTTTACGGAAACCGACGACTTGGCTGATATCGAAGCCATCATGCAAGAGATAGACGCTGCGCGAATTGAAGAACAACACCGACGCGAGCGTGTTAAAGAAGAAAAAGAAGGTGTAGACGACAGCAAGTTCAATTGGGCTGAGTAGTCGTGATCATCGTTTTTGATCTTTAGCTAGATATCAACCAAACGCCTTTTAAAACAGAGGCGTTCTTTCTAAATAAAAACCCAATGGAGCTTCAACTCTGTTGGGTTTTCTTTTTTAGCACTAATGAAAGACGGACACTCGTATCAACTACCAATTTAACTGTTCACCATCGTAAGCGTAGAAGTGCCCACTGTTATCCGGTGTGGCAGTGCGAATAATATCGACCAACTGATGGGCGACATAGCTTGACTCAAACAACTTACCTTCAGGGACATTGGTCTGAAAAGGCTTCGACAGAGCTGTGTCTGTCGTGCCCGGGTGCAGAGCCAACACGGTGCCTTTCTTAATGGTGCGTTGCCATTCGATCGACATGGTTTTGATGAACATATTTAGGGCTGCTTTCGATGAGCGGTAGCTATACCAACCGCCTAATCTGTTGTCTGAAATACTGCCAACCTTTGCGGATACCACAGCAAACTTTGGATTGTCGCTCGCTTTAAGTATCGGCGTGAAGTGTTTTGCTAATAACAAGCTGGGCAGGGTATTCACAGAGATGTTTTTGAGGAAAAACTCAGGGTCGATGGACGACAAGTTCTTTTCCGGTCCAAGATCTGGAGTGTGGAGCATACCCACGCAGTTGATCAGCCAATCAAGTTGTTCAAACTCAGAACTCAAGCGCTTAATATCAGCTTCGTCGGTGGCGTCGACTTTGTGCCAGCTCAAGCGATTGTTTTCTAGTTCCGGCTGTTGAGAGTGGTAAGTCGCGTCTACATGCACATCAAGAAAATCAAACCGAGAGAGCTCAGATAATAGGTGTTTAACCACAGCGAAACCAATACCGCCGCTCCCACCGACCACCAATATGTGTAATCTGAGTTGCTCCACCATTATAAGTTCTCCAAGTTTGTGATTCGTTGTTCAGCAGTATCGAGAATCGCTTGTTGTGATTGCTCATCCATGTTGTCCCAAGAGCGATATAACATGCCCATACGTGGGTTGCGGTTTAACGCATCGCGGTGCTGGTCCATAAAGCGCCAATACAAGCTATTGAAAGGGCAAGATTGCTCGCCGCTGCGTTCTTTTATCTTGTAGTGACAGCCTTTGCAGTAGTCACTCATGCGGTTGATATAGGAACCGCTGGCAGAGTATGGTTTGGTTCCTACGATCCCGCCATCCGCAAACAGTGCCATACCTCGCGTATTTGGCATTTCAACCCACTCAATCGCGTCGACGTAAATACCGAGGTACCAACTGTCGACTTGGTCAGGGTCTATACCCGTGATTAAACAGAAGTTGCCAGTGATCATTAACCTTTGGATGTGGTGCGCGTAAGCAAACTCAAGAGACTGGTCAATCGCATGCTTCATGCAGTTCATCTTGGTTTGTCCGTCCCAAAAGTAATGGGGCAGGTTATTATGTGCTGAGTAATGGTTTTTGTTGGCGTAAGCAGGTATGTTTGCCCAATAGACGGCGCGTATGTACTCTCGCCACCCCAGTATTTGGCGTACAAATCCTTCGACCTGTGCAATATCGATGCTTGGCTTATCTGGTGAGCTGTCTCGAAGACAGGATGCTTGGTAGGCCGACAGTGCTGCATCAATCACTTCTTTAGGGCTCAGCAGTTTACTGTTCAGCGAGAACGATATACGGCTATGATACAAGCTCCATTTAGAGTCGTGCTCTGTCGTCATCGCATCTTGAAACTGCCCAAATAACGGCAAGCAGACTTGGCAGAAATGAGCGAGTAGAGACAAGCTTTGTGCGCGGTTCACCGGCCATAGTAACTGGTTACCGACTTGACCAATGGTTTGTACTTGGTGACGTTCGATACGTTGCAAAATGTCGGTTATATCATTGGTAAACATCAGCGGCTGAGGTAGGTTTTCGATGTCTTGTTTCTTGAGCTTATTTCGATTGTTCGCGTCGTAATTCCATTTTCCGCCAACGGGCTTTCCGTCTTCTAGCAAAATGTCGAAACGTTTTCTCATTCGGCGATAGAAGTGTTCCATCATGATGTGTTTGTCTTTTGGAAACTGTTGTTCTATCTCCTCGAATGGAAAGAGGAAGTGTTCTGTATCACAACAACCTTTGGTCGCATTGGTCAGCTTGAGCTTGTTCATCTGCTCTAAGAGGCGATATTCATCTGGCCTTTGATATTCGAATTTCTCTGCGCCGAATTCGTGTACATAGTGCTTTAAAAGTGTGTCTAGGTTTTCAAATTGCGTTGTGTCGTCAAGAGTAAGGTGTAGTACTTGATGACCTTGTTCTTTGAGTTCGTTAGCGAAGTAACCCATCGCACAGAAAAACGCGGCCACTTTTTGAACGTGAGAGGCAACATAATCTGTTTCTTGTTTTAGCTCAGCAATGATGTAAATAACGTCATCGTTAACCTGTCGAAACCATGAATGCTCAATGTTGAGTTGGTCACCTAATACAAGTCGTACCGTTTTAAATTTCATAATGCGTCCTGGTTTGTGAGGCTTGTTGTGACTGCGTTACCGCCTGTCCATTGATTGATGAAGGCATGGTCTGGGTCGTACATTTCAGTACGTTGATTCAAATCGAAATGACGTGATTTGTTAATTATTAGACGCTTACGAGTTGATAGGCTGACAAGATCACAAATGACTACTCTAAGTGGGAAATAGGAGATTTCGATCAGGATGAGTGTGTTGAAGAGGATATCAAGCCAACCAATAATACCGATAGAGGTTGGCAATGCCGGTTATTTTTGAGTGTCGAACTGGAGCTTCTATTCCATTGGAACAACGAGAATATCGATAGGGGAAGTATCGATGATCTGTTTAGAATGGGAGATGAGCTTATGCCAAAAATCATGGTGATGGCCGCATAGCAATAGGTCAACGCCGTTGGCTTCGATGGCATTTTTGAGCTTATCGTTCAAATCACCCGTTCCCACGAAAATGTGCTTGATTGGGTGCTTGGCGTAGGCTTCAAACTCTTTCAAATGCTTAACGGCATCTTCATTGATGGGTAAATCACCGTCATTTCCCTGAATATCAACGAGCTCTGGATAAATTTCTCCATGCGTACCATCGATATAAACAAATGAAATGCCAGCCTCCAGTTTATCAGCGAAGAAGGTCGCTCTATCAATGAGAATCTTGGTGTCGTCAGACAGTTCAAGTGCGACCAGAATATGTCGGTAATCCATAATTAAAGCCTCTTGTTGTGAGT
>NZ_JBFRTR010000096.1:0-39643 GCF_041474215.1 Vibrio sp. 10N.222.52.C12 | reverse complement strand
CTCAGAGTTAGGTTTAAGAGTCAGGGTAATAAGTGATGCTGTCTGGTGAGACTTTACTATTTGAAAGCCTTCCCAGAATGAAGATAGGAAAGTATGATTCGGCATGAAAACGGTAGTTTGTGTATGATTTTTGTTTGGCGACTAAACCATATCACTTACTACCGTTTTTTTTAGTTCCCGCTAATCCGCGATGAACCTTTTTTATTGACGAAGTATCCTAAAACCCAAAACTTGTAGAGCGAAGCCTTAGGATTAAATAAAAGTAGTCCTATCGGTAATGAAAAAATGGCAGCTAATAATAGCTGCCATTTTAGTTGTAAATTCAACTTATTCATTATTCCTGATACTGATCGTGCGATACGTCTAGTTGGTAGAAAGTCGCTTGTGAGTAATCGTCTAGGTCGCCGCTGATGTTTTGGTTGTAAACACCGGCTTTGAAGTACATGTACTTGCCGCCAACGTCGTAGCCGCTGTTGCTCATGTCAACCACTTGTACAACGTCATCTTTGCCTTCACGCATTAGTGTAACCGTCATCGTGTTGCCTTTAACATCAATGCGGTAGCTGAACACTTCACCAAGCGCGATACCATCTTCGCCCACTTCAGCCGTCATATCGCCCACTAGAGGGTAGAAATCCTCTTTTGTTGCGTCTTGGCTTTCGTGTGCAAAGTAAACTGCGCCCGTTGGTTGGTTTGGCAATTTACGGTAGTACAAACGAATCGGCTCATCGTTTTGATCGTGAATCTGACCAATGATAAAGCGACCTACTTCATTCGCATTACCCGTTGTTGTCGCGTGGTCGATTTTCAATGTCGCTTCTAGAACGCCATCGATACCTGCCGCAGCTTCTAAATCAGATTCAGGTGCACTTGAGAATACCCAGTTGTTCTTGTTAACACCTTTCGTACTGATAGA
The DNA here is from genome assembly GCF_041474215.1 of Vibrio sp. 10N.222.52.C12. Classification (NCBI taxonomy): domain Bacteria; kingdom Pseudomonadati; phylum Pseudomonadota; class Gammaproteobacteria; order Vibrionales; family Vibrionaceae; genus Vibrio; species Vibrio sp. 10N.222.52.C12. The sequence goes on along the minus strand of NZ_JBFRTR010000096.1, from coordinate 38,727 downwards.
CTGGTCACCACGACGCATCATCTCACGAAGCTCAGTACGTGCGTACTTAGTGTTTTTAGAGGTACGTACACCTTTCACATAAGCCTTGAATACTAGGCCGCCATCGTCCGCTGTGTAGAAGATTTCTGGGTGCTGGTAACCGTTTGCAAGGTTCCACTCAGACACATCATCAGGCTTGCCGTTTTTGTCATGATCGAATGGCTGAGACAGGTACCAATGAGTCATGTCGAAGTTTTCGCTCGGTGCATTACCTGCAACTGGTGTTGCTGGTAGGCCTGTCGGAACAGGTAGTGCGCTGCGAGTATCACATTCAACTGACGTCTCACAAGGGTAAACCGCTGCTACGCCGAAGTTACCAGAGCGTAGATCTTTACGCGCTGCTTTACGTGCTTTTTCTGCCGCTTTCATTTCAGCGATAATAACTGCTTCTGCTGCTACCACGTCTGAAGTGATGATATGGCTAGCAGGACATGCGTTAATGCTACAGTTAACTGCGGCTAATCCTGTCACACTGTTCCAACCGTTTTTGGTGTTGCCGTGACCAACATATCTTACGTAACGTGCTTTTACCGCAGGCTCAAATTGGAAACGCTCAAGACCGATAGCTTTACCAGAACTCAGTTGGTTCTCAAGTACCGTCGTCCAGGTTTCACCATCGACACTCACTTGGATATCAAACTTAGATTGGCGCTCATTACCTTTACTGAAAGATGCTTGAACAGCGTCAAATTCTTGAACTGAACCATAATCTAGCATTGCCCACTCACCGTCACCCGCTGAAGACCAACGTGTAGTTAGGTCTTGGTCAACGAGACGATCAGGTCCGTTACCATCATGGCTACTAGCGGAAACAGCAACTGGCGTCAGAAGCGCTTCACCAGTTTCTTTGTTATTTGGAAAATCAGCAGTAGGCGTGCTCGTGCTCGCACAACCAACCGCAAGTAGAATAGAAGAAGCGAGTAAAGTTTTTAGAGTAATTTGTTTCATATTTAATCCATTATTATAATACAAAGACAGCGTTCGTAAGTGAAAGCTAAATCAGCAAACACGAGCTATAAGGCGATTCACCTATCAGTATTTGCGATAACATGAAAATATTACGTAATCTTATAATACAAATAAAACGCTTCGTTGGATAAATGAGACTAGGAACACTTTCCGATTTTTCCATACTTTAACTGGATCACATTTCCTATTGATAAAAAACAATATATAAGAATTGAGAATACGAAATGAGATAGCAAGGCCAGAACAAGCGAGCTGTAATCGTGTGTATTTTCAGGGTTCGGGCAAAATATTTGTCCTTCCAAACACATCACTGTAAGTGTCCAAAAACAAAAATGACCACATTGTAGGTATCAATATGGTCTTCCTCATTACCGACATGGCTCATCAAACATCAGAGAACTCAGTTATGCTCTGCTCTTAGAGAACTAAAGCTCACATCAAACACTTCACCCACATAGTCGCTATCAGGCTTAAACTGCGGATAGATGCCCGCTTTGAAATAGAAAGCGATGTCTGTCGATGTCCAATCTGACGTCAACGAGACCGTGTCCCCATTTTTATCTGTGTAATCTTGTCCCCAAGGGATTAAATGAGAAACGGTGTTGGTTCCATCTAAATCATGAGTCGCCAAGTAGATACCTTCTTGATTGGCTCGAATCGTATATCGCCACTCTTCACTTGCCGAATAAGTCCCTAACTCGACACTGAACGGGTCACAATGATCACAGTCTTGGTTGTTGCGCTCAAAATCAGAGTTCAGTATCACTCTTACTGGCTTACTCTCGCCTTCCCATAACAGTTTCACCAATGCTTGATTGATCTTCCAACCATGGATTTGTCCAAGTACCACTTTTGGATCTTGATTGTTGATGTTCGGGTAATCTTCAATTCGCAAGCTTGCGGTTAACTCGTGACTGGTAGCGTTCGTTCTAGTGTCGTCCAAATACCAACTTGTATCTTCATCGCTGGTGCTACAATCCGGTTGAACACTGCTTTGATACAACTCCCTGAGCTCAGAGCGAATATAGCTAGAGTTTTGGGTAGAGGTGCCGTATCCCATATCCGCTCTAAAGTGCATTCTTCCTTCATCAGTATTGAAGTAAGAAAGATCAATATCACTGTCGTACACATCGCTGTCATTTGAAAGAAGATCTTTACTCGATTCACAACGTTCTGGTTCTAACTCAGCAGCACTGTCACCACCGCTTCCATACCAATCATTCTTACTCGGTGGAATAGTCAGCTTCCAATCATTAATGTCCCAATCGTTTGATCCATCGATTTGAGTCGTGGTGTATCTCAACGCCTGATAGTAAGCAATCGCTTCACCATTCTCAAATTGGTTATAGATACCCGCTTTGAAGTAGCTCAATAAATGCTGCCAGTAAGCGATGTCTTGATTCACTTTTACTTCATCATTCACTTTGAGCGACAGTGTGTTCTCATAAACAGAAAGATCAAATTTGGTAAAACTGTCCAATTCCGCCTCACCTAAATCGTAGCGATTGTATGACGTGGCATAACAATCCGAAGAGTCAGCCGCACTGCTACAATCAATCGCATTGCTCTTCATGACCGCCCAATAATGACCGGTAAGGCCGTCCCTCTCCTGCTCCCATACCACACGCAATAATGGATGAGGAATGTAACCGGTGCCACTCTCATCAGTCCCCTTATTGTGTATCTGCAGCAACGTCACTTCATCATGGTCGGCAGGTGAACTCGCCATTGCATGCTCGATATCAGGTAAGCTTATTTCCGCATACAAGCTTCGTCTTACACCCGTTTCATTGATATCGAAGTTTTCTCCCTCACGAACCTCAGAACGCATCTTATAGTTCGCCATTTTAAAAATTAGGTTTTCCGTCTCTTCATCTGCGTAAAAGTAATTACTGATGTAACCATCGAAATCGCCATCTTTCACTTCAGAGGTTTTGTTGCCCTCTGTGCCGTTAGGATCCGATACCTGAAGGTCAGAACTGGAGAGGATGTTTTGATACTTAGCAATATCATAAGGCGCAACAACGCCATAAGACGTTCCTGGACTGGTGTTATCAGAAGGGTCATCGCTATCACTTGAGCTATTTGAACTGCTTCAACCGCAGCCATAGGTGAGTGAAGCGAGAGCGACGATGAGGGTTGGCTTATTCACATTTATCTCACTTATCCATAAGAGTAGAGTGATAAGATATATTTGTACTATTTTATGTTAATTATCTATTTATCATAATGTGAGATGCGACAAATGAGGTGATATGAGGTGGCGCTACCGAGGATTTAGAGACAAAAACAACGCAGAAAGGCCACTCTAAACTCGACAGGTTTGGAGTGGCTCTCAGGCTAAAAGCCACAATTAAAACATTGATTTTTAGTGTTTATTAATAGAAACGTTAGACTTTAAAGCTACTCATTAGCTCGCTAACGCTGCCATTCAGTGTTTTGATTTCAGCCGACTCTGTCAGTTGATCTTGGCTTAGCTTATTAAGCTCCTCAACAAAGCTTTCAATCTTATGCATGTTCTTAGCAATGCTCTGAATAAGGGCGTTCTGCTCAACAGACGAACCCGAAATATCGTTATTAAAACGACTTACCGTTTCCATCTGTTCCGTTAGCTTGGCCAACATATTTACCGCTTGAACCACTTGGGCACGCGTCATTTCACAGTTACTTTTGGTCAACTCAATCGATTTAACCAAACCATCTGATTTAGACTGCAAGCCAGACAGCGCTTCATCAATTTCAGAAGTACTGATTTGAGTTCGGTTGGCTAACGCACGGACTTCATCAGCAACCACCGCGAAACCTCGGCCATGCTCACCCGCTCTCGCCGCTTCAATTGACGCATTCAATGCCAGCAAATTAGTTTGTTCCGCAATTCCTCCAATCACAGACACGATAGACTGGATGCTCTGCGTTTCATTCGCCATTGAGCGAATATCATCAGAGGTGGTGCAGACTTGCTTCTCAAGATCACTGATATAGGTTTCCGTCACGGTGTTAATTTGTTTCGTCTCATCACTGAACACAGCGGCCTCTCTTGCTGCTTCTGCCGCCGACTGAGAACTCTTCTCGACTTCGTTTGATGCTTCAGATAAGCCGTTAATTGCAGAGACCACTTGAACCGTTTCATCAGTGTGAACTTTCAGTACATCGCTGGTTTCTTTACAACCTTCACGAATACTCAGTACCTTAGTATCGAGATCCGAGTTCTTAAATTTGACGTCCTTAACCATCTCTTGCAGACCAATGATGAACAAGTTGATGTCTTTGGCGATATGCCCTAAGTCATCATTCCCCTTCTCAACAAGCCTTTGAGTCAGGTCTCCGTTACCTTGAGATAGATCGTGGACGATTTTTCTCAGTGACACGATTGGGCGGTAGAAGCGATTCAGCAGTAAAATCATCAATATCACCGAGCCAAGCACACATGCCACGATAAGGATACGCGCACTCGACATCACGCCATTCAACTGATTGAGCGCGAGTTCAGGATCGATACTAGATATCATGTACCATTCTTTCTGGCTGCCAATATCGACCTTCTTAGCCATCAAGATTCGCTGATTACCATCAATCATACCTTCAATGAATTGGTCAGGTAGTTCAATAGCTTCATTGAGTTTCATTAAGGCGTCAGCAGAAGATATATTGCTCTGTGGAAGTACGTTTTCGACTGTTGAAGCGACCACCATCCCTTTCTCGTCGATAATAATGCCTTTGGCTTCGTAGATACTGTCCAGCTGTTTAAGCTGAGTTTCCAAATCGTCAAAACGTATGTCGGCCATGATGACACGATCTTGGTATGAGTAGGTCACACCGATCATAGGCACTTGAGTACTCTTAGTGAAAAACAGATCACTAAAAGATAAGCCTGATTTCAATTTGGCTTGTTGATACCAAGGTCGAACGGTTGGATTGTATTTTTCTTTTATCCCTACACCGTTAGGAAAAGACTCTGAAGGGCGAGAGGTATAAGAACGGCCGTCGTCAAAACCCACCACAATCTTGTCAATGCCACCCAGCTTTGCAGCATAATGCATGAGTGCTTCATTCGGCACTTGGTATGGGGATTTCATGAACTCTTGTGCAACAGAGTTAACGGTATCGATGGTGCGCTGAACGGTATTTTCTATTTGATTAATTTCTATCGTAAGCGAGTGATCAATCTCGTTATAAATCGTTTGGTTTACCTGTTCAGTGGCCAAGTTAAGCGTAAACCAGTTCGTAAATGCCAAAGCACTGGAACTGACAATCGCTACCATTAAAATCAATTTTCCTTTAAACCCTAGAGACAATTTTGAATTCATAAAACTCATCATCCACATCAACCTATGTCTATTATTTTTATCCGAATGAAATGGTCACTTTTTACATTTTCGAAGATACGAGAAGCGGATTTTATTCATGCCGTTCCATCGTCACAACCACCAATTTAATTAATATTGTATGCTTAATTGACCGATCATTCTGTGAGCAATCTTGATATATTAAAACTGGCTAAAATAGCCCTGTGACATAGTTATCATTTATGCGTTTTGACTTTCATCTCATTGAATAAAATCACTATAAATTTGTAAAACGTCCAATTTCATAGTGAAAAGTCATATTTCTGTCGATAATTATCATCACCAGATTTTACTGTCCCACGCTACCTAATAGTATGCAAAAATGAGTCTTAACTCACACTTCTACCAACTAACCATTCACTCAAGGCATTCAATCTTAAAATTTATTTGTAATACAATAAGCCTTAAGTTATGGTGTATTTGAATCATAACTTAAGTTCTTTCTGGATGCTTTTGTTCAGTTCAAAGTGATAATTGAAGCAGCCGCTTTAAGGTCATTGAACTCGTTTAACGTAGAAACTGTCGGGGGATCTCGTTATTCGTTTTTTCACTTTCTATTGATCATTTGTTTTTCCAGACGGCTCGTCCGAACATGCCCATACAGTCACCAGCTGTGTGGGTTTTTTTTACTTTCTTTTCAGACCCGATATACGAGCGGTGTTAAGCCATCGCCAACAATCAGTTAAGTGCACTGGTTTAAGCTTGCGAGGAAAAGTGAGTGAGTTGGTGCTAGAAGGCTTTGAATTTACAAATAGATATAGATATAGATATAGATATAGAAACAAAAATAGGAATTGAGGCAGTAACAAAGTTGAACAGAGTTTTGAGTAGGTGTAGCTGAGGAAGTAGAAGTAGAAGAGTTTAACGAGGGAACAAAGGGTTGGGTATGGCAGATAAAAACGAACCTCGCTGAGGTATCGCCGCCTAAAAAGACAGGCAATACCCTAGCGAGGTCGTACGTCGATTACTTCTCTAGTTTAGCGAAGTAGTCGAAGATTACTGGTACGTCGTTGTTACCCATTCCTGCGTCAACAGCAGCTTGTAGGCTAGTTGCAGTACCTTGAGCAATTAGAGACTCAGTACCTAGCTCTTCACAAAGAGCAAGGAAGTAACCAAGATCTTTGTTAGCGTTAGCAACAGAGAAACCTAGCTTCTCTTCGCCGTCTACTGCGTAGAACTTACAGAATTGCATGAATGGTGAGTTAGATGGACCTGCAGACATGATGTCAAACAGTTGTTGGCCATCAACACCAGCGCGTTGAGCAACAGCGAAAGCTTGAGACATAGTCGCAACAGTCGTCATACCCATGAAGTTGTTTACAAGCTTAGTAACGTGACCAGAACCTAGAGCACCTAGGTGGAATACGTTTTCGCCTTGCTCTTCAAGAACAGGTTTAACTTTGTTGAAAGTTTCCATGTCGCCAGCAGCCATGATGTTCAGAAGACCATCTTTAGCGTGTGCAGGAGTACGGCCTAGAGGTGCGTCGATCATGCCCGCGCCTTTTTCAGCTAGAGCTGCGCCGATTTTCTTAGTAGAAGCAGGGATAGAAGTACCGAAGTCTACTAATACTGCGCCTTCTTTGATGCCAGCTAGAACGCCGTCTTCGCCGTAAACGATTTTTTCAACAACAGCTGAAGTTGTAAGACAAAACTGAACGATGTCACTTGCAGCAGCTAGTTCTTTAGCAGAAGTGAATGCAGTCGCATTGCCGCGATCTGTAACGCGAGCAACAGCTTCAGCGCTTAGATCCATTACGTTTACGTGGTAGCCGCGCTTTTGTAGGTTTTCAACCATGTTGCCGCCCATAAGACCTAGGCCAATGAAACCGATTACAGGTTTAGTCATGTTCAAACTCCAAATATAGTATTGTATGATTATATGGTCATTATAATAACGACGTCTTTTCCGTTACGCAATAGTTTTAGGGTAATCCTTCAATGCTTAGACGCAAGTTGTGACGGGGATTCACTTTACGAGAAAATATGGTCACGCTTTGTACTTACAAGAGCGATATCCCAATCAAAAAATAACCTATTGATGAAATAATGCACTCTAAATGTCATACGATTAATGAGAATAAGCCACTCCAATAACGATTATTAACCTGCCGTCCCTTTTTTCAGACAAGATTAAGGCTGCCCACTGTCAGTAGTTGACAAATTATTGGAAGACAGTCACTGCCCTAGACTTAGTAAGGTTTACTGAACACGGGTTTTAAACCAAGTTTTGTCGCCACTTACTAAGCCTGGCACTCTTGCTACTTAGCCTCTAACTAACCAACGCAACCTCTTCCCACCTCGTAGGCTACTGCCTGTTCTGTGCAAACAAAAAAACTCCGAGCTTTCACTCGGAGTTTTTAGTATCTAGCTTCTGTTGCTTCAGCGAATTACAGTTCGATTGAAACCGTTTCACCATCAACATTTAGCATTAGCGTGTTGCCTTCAAGCTTGTGAGACACTTCAACTTGCTCGCCTTCGTTCTTATTAGGAACAAGAAGCGTAAGGATGTTGTGCTCTTTTGATGGCTTGAATTCCACTTCAACGTGACGGTGGATTTCAAGATCTTTGAACTCGTATGGGTCAACTTCGCCAAAACCTTCAACGTTCTTAACTGACGTGATGTTATCAGCAGACTCGTTGATGAAGTTTACGTCTAGGTGCGCAACTTCGCCACGGATAGTGAAAGACTTGTCTGCCACGTCGTTTGCGAAAGTTGTGTGCATTAGCCAAGTCATGTCTTTCTCTTCAGAAAGCGTTGCCTTGTCTTGCATTACGAATACTTTACCTTGAACAAACCAGACCTTACGCTTGTAAGATTCAATTTCAGGAACGAAGTACTTGTAAGATGCCGTTGCATCACCCTCAACCATCTTCACATCAGATTCAGTGTCGAAATCAGAGATGTTGCCGCCCGCTTCGATACAGAAGCGATCTTGGTGGTTTTCGTAGCCCGTGTTCTTGTTCTCGCCGTACTGACCTTTACCGCCAAATAGTGGAAGGTTCTTAGAGAACGTTTGACGACGCCATTTAGTGTGCATATCAACACCGAAACCACCGTAGTAGCCAGTGATTGACGCTAGCGTTTCACCGAATGCATGCAACGTGAATGCGTTTTGGTCACCGTGAGAGTGGCTGATTGAGCCAAACGGAGAACATTTGAATACCATGTGAATATGGTTATCACGCTCAGTCATCTTGTTGTGGAATGCAGCCCAACCCGTGATTGGGAATACTTTCAACAGTGGGTCATTCGATGGTGCTTTCTCTTCAGGTGCATCCCAAAGGAAGTTAAAGCGAAGATCATCGTAACCGAAGTCCCACCAACCGAAGTTGTAGAATTTGGTGTGTGCTTCAGTATCACGGCCTTTCAGTTGGTTGTAGTACCAAACATACTCAGGCTTCTGGTTAACACCTGCGTAATGCTTGATGTTGTAAGCCAGTTTTAGACCTGGGAAATCACCGATTGAAGACTGGTCACAGAAGCTCGCGCGCTTAGAGTGAACAGGCATGCAGTAAAGCGGGAAATCACCTGTGTTTTCGTAGAATGTTTTGTTGAACATGTCTACGCCACAGTATGCTTTCAATAGGTCGAATGCTTCGCCTAGGAATGCAGTTTGCGTGTTCCAGTAGTCAGGACCTTCAGCCCAACCGCCGTCTACACCGCCCCATGGTGGGTAGTGTACTGCGTAGTATTCTAGTGCGTATGCAATGTACTCGCCTGCTTTCGGGTGATCGTGGTAAAGCGCGATACACGTTGGGATGATAGCAGAAGAGATAGAACGAACACCGTGGCTGTTCAGTGGGTTGTTCAATAGATCAACCGTCACTTTCAGGTGGTGCATGATTTCGTCTAGACGCTCAATCAAAGCATCTTGAACTTGCTGACGTTCTTCATCTGTGAAGTAGCCGTGTAGCCAGTCGTAACCCCAAGCCATAGCCGCGATAACACGGAAAGCCGCTTCATCGTTATAGCCACGAGAAGTCACGCCTTCTGGATCGTACGTAGACAGTTTTAGAGTCCAAGCTTTTGCTTTAGCAATTAGCGCTTCGTCTTCTTTCACAACACCAGCAATTGCTAGGTTACGTGTCGCGTTTAGTGCCATTTGGCAATCAACGTACATTTGACGCCAGTAAGGACGCCATAGAGAAGCTTTGCCTACCGTGTCAGCTGGGTACGCTTGAGGCTCTTCGAAAGGAGCAGTCTCAAGGAACTTAACTGTCGAGTTATTGTAGAAATCATCAAACATGCAGTGAGCTTCATCAGCTTTCACTTTCGCTTTGAATTCTTCTAACTGATCTGCTTGAACAAGAAGACGTGGACGTGCTTCGCTCAAGTTGTCTAGGAATGATAGGTCGAAGTCACGTTTCTGTACTTCGATAGGGAGTAGGTCTACAAGATTACCTGCTGAAGTATCATTCTCCAGCTTCATCTTCCTGATTGCATCAAGAGATTTTTGGTCGCTCATTCTAACTCACTTATTTTTCAAGTTGATTGAAAGGAATTAGCAATAATATACGTCTTATTGTAGGACAATTAAATCTATTTCGGTTCGATTGAACCATTTTGTACAGTTTTCGTGATTTAGGTCAGATATCTTCCACCTGACCGTTTTTCCGTTTCGCAGAGCAAAAAAAATGCGACGCCCTTTCGAGTCGTCGCATTCTATTATAATCGTTTTCTATGTATTAGCTTTCAGTTACTGCTTTCGCTTGCTTGCCGCCGTCATCGACCGCTTTAACCAATAGCACACCAACACCACCAACAATCACACCACAAAGTATGAAGACTAGACGTCCCCACATTGGGTTAGTGAGTAGAGCCATTAGCATGATACCGACACCCGCTACCGCAATCAGTTTACCAAGCATTTCACGCTGTTTGTTATCCAGTACTTTCTGTTCTGCTGACTCCGCAACTAATGGAGTAGACAGGTTACCGAAGAACTTATCAACGTCTGCTTGACGCTTCTCAGTTAATGGCTTGTAGAACAGAGTTGATAGGATGAAGAAACCACCTGTCAGCGTAATGTGAGCAATCAGACCGATAGCAACCTTAACATCAGACCATTCACGGCTTGTTAGCTCTTCTAGACCGAAGATTGAAGACACCATTTCAGCGTTAACAACGAAACCCACGTAGTAAGAAACAAAACCACCAACCACTAGCGTACCCCAACCAGCCCAGTCCGGAGTCTTCTTAATAAAGAAGCCAAGGAATGCAGGAATTGTCATTGGGAAGCCGATCAGTGCGCCTACATACATCATGGTATCGAACAGGCTCAAACCTTTAAGCGAGTTGATGAACTGTGCAATAAGGATGATAGCAATACCAAACACGGCAGAAGTAATCTTAGAAACCGTTACTAGTTCTTTTTCGCTAGCCGTACCTTTACGAACGATTGGTTCATAGAAGTTCTTAACAAAGATACCCGAGTTACGGTTTAGACCAGAATCCATTGAAGACATTGTCGCTGCAAACATCGCCGCAACTAGAAGGCCAACCATACCTGCTGGCATGTACTCTTGTACGAAGTATAGGTAGGCAAAGTCACCCGCTTTCTTACCTGCTTCTGGGTAAGCTGCTGCTAGGTCGACACCTTGACCTGCAATGTACCAAGAAGGCATGAACCAGATAAATACACCACAAAGCATTAGCACACACGCTAGTAGCGCTGCTTTCTTCGCGTTCTTTGAGTCTTTAGCCGCTAGGTAACGGTAAGAGTTAAGCATGTTGTTAGTAATAGAGAACTGCTTCACGAAGATGAAGAATGCCCAAATGCTGAAGATGCTTAAGTAGTTAATGTTGTTACCAGAAAGGAAAGAACCGCCTTCCGCTACAGGGAAGTTATTCACGATTTCACCAACACCGCCACCTTGAACAACAGCAACAACAGCACATGTCACGGTTACTGCCATGATGATAACCATCTGCATAAAGTCAGATGCAATTACCGCCCATGAACCACCCGTTACAGACATTGCCAATACAACCAAACCGGTAATCCAGATAGTTGCTGTCATGTCGAAACCGAAGATACCAGAAGCGATGATTGCTAGTGCGTTTAACCATACACCGGCAGAAACAACACTGTTTGGCATTGAAGACCAAGTGAACACTTGTTCGTTAGTCGCACCGAAACGCATACGAATTGCTTCGATTACCGTTACTACACGTAGTTGACGGAACTTTGGAGCAAAATATGCGAAGTTCATGAAGTAACCAAATGCGTTGGCTACGAAGATGACCGCTACTGCAAAACCATCGTTATACGCTTTACCTGCCGCACCGGTGAATGTCCATGCACTAAACTGGGTCATAAAGGCGGTTGCACCAACCATCCACCACAACATGTTACCGCCCCCGCGGAAGTAGTCACTGGTGGTACTTGTAAATGTTCTAAACATCCAACCTATCGCAATCAAGAATAGGAAATAAATGCCGACAATAATCGTGTTGAGTTCCATCGTGTATCCTTTGTCCGTTGTATTTTGTTACGAGGACTATAGGAAATCTCAAACTTTATTTGTAGTACAATAATCCAAATAAGTGATGGCGATCTTATTTTGATTGATTAAGTTAATTATATATATGACATAGGATGGAATATGGCCAATCCATTAAGGAAATTACTGGTGTTTGAGATGAAAACTCAAAAAACCAAGACCAAAGAACATCACACCCATTAAAATCAAAGACTTATAAAAAAGCGAGACTTTGCACACTTATTAACAAATACAACCAAACACATATAAATATAAAATTCTCAAAAATAATAAAAGCCAAATCAGAGCTGAATCACCCTCATTTATCACACAATAAACCAGTGTTTTATATCAATTGAGAGTAGCTAATTCTATTAGAATTCTACGTAAGTTACTCAATATAGAAGCCACATATCTTGTTGAGATGATGATGGATTCAAAAGATAAAAAATGAAAAATCATGGATGGTGCATAATTATTTGAGGAGAGATCGAGTGTCTAAAACACAAATCTCGCCGCAATATTCTCTTAATTACGATGGTAAAAAGAACTACCGCTAAACGTATACAAGAAAAATTGCCTTAAGAAAGAGTTAATCGGGAGTGAACCAAAACCGTGCTACACATGGTGCAACACACTTCTTAAAAACAAAAAAAGCATTCACTTGGTATACCTTTTTGACTGGTTTTGATGAACCTATAAATGGTTCATCGGGACGTTTAAGTGGTTCACATAATAGTTGAAACACGCGTTTAGCTTAACGGTGGTTAGCGTCTTGCAGGTGAGCCGCTGACATGTTCGCATATAACTCGTTGTGTTATAGGACGATCGATTATCAAGCCAAAATTTTCTCCCATATGAATTAACAGAACGGCGAGCATATGGTGGTGAGTTTATATCTAGGAAATCAGCCAAAATAAAACTGGATCTGTGTCCATTTACACCCAGCTCAAAAAAAGACCAGAATCACACTATTTCCGCCAGAATATGGTCAAAACAAGATCGAAGTCTTGTTAGAAGACTTTCACTTGTGACCGCTCCCCGCTTCCAAGTCATCGTTAATTGAAGAATTATTGTCATACAATATTCTATATTCATCTACCAAACGTAAGGACATATGGAATGCGATCAATGAAAGATATCACTCAAGACGCTATCGATATCGTTAAACCCTCTATCGACAAGCTGTTTGAAAGAACGAATAGAAAAGAACTGCATATTGTCGTTATGAATCCACACCTCAAGCCTTGGGAAGCCTCTTTTGAAGACGCCATTCTATATGAAGAGTCGTTAGGAGCTCCTGACAACTGGACAATCAAGTTTGATCACCTTGCCCGTAAGAAAGCACAACAAGCGTGGCGAGAATCGACAAGCAATCTAACACTGCACTCCCAACACCCATCTTCACTACGTGACGAAGACTTACTGTTTTATGGTTCGTTTGTTTACGGAAACGTGGTTGTTGCCTGCAGTGGTGTACAACAATGGTATGACATGCTGATCAGTGGCTGGATAGCGGTAGCTATTGAACAGTTAGCAATGCACGAATACCAAACAGAAAAAGCAGAAAACCCTACAAAAACATATCGCTAATAATTAGAAACAGAAGGTACTTATTATGAGTAAACTATTAAAATCCATTATGCTAGCAGCCGGTATACTTGTTTCTGCAACGTCAATTGCAGCTGACTATCCAAGCAAAAACATTCGCTTAGTTGTGCCATTTGGCGCGGGCGGCGGCACCGATGCCGTTGGTCGTACTCTTGCAAATAGCGCGAAAGACATTCTTGGGCAAAATATTTCAATCATGAACCGTACTGGTGGCGCAGGCGCAGTTGGGATGAGCTTTGGTGCTCAGCAGCGTGCGGATGGTTACACATTAACAGTAGTAACACGTGAAATCGCTTCACTTCCTCAAATGGGTTTGATGCGTCATACCGCTGACGACTTTAAACTCATTCGTTTAGTTAACTTAGATCCTGCGGTCGTATTGGTTGCAGCAGATAGCCCATACAACACGATTAACGACCTGATTAAGGAAGCCAAAGAAAAACCAGGCAGCGTAAAATTCGCTTCAACCGCTGCGCCAAACTTCTACCTAATGTCTCTTGAAAAAGATCAAGGCATTAAATTAAACGCTATCCCTTACAACGGTGCATCAGAAGCAATTCCTGCTGTACTAGGCCATCACACAGACGTCACTATGGTTACTCCTGGTGAAGCTATCGCTCAACTTCGTTCAGGCCAACTAAAAGCATTAGGTGTCATGTCTGAAGAACGTATTCAGTACATTCCAGATGTTCCTACTTTGAAAGAGCAAGGCATTGATGTAGTAACAGGTACATGGCGCGGTATTGGTGCTCCAAAAGATACACCTGATGCAGTAATCGAGAAGTTGGGGGCTGCATTTGATGAAGCAATGGCAAGTGAAGAGTTCAAAACTTTCATGGCGAAAGGTGCAATGACGATTCACAATCTTGATGACAAAGCCTTCACTGAGTTTGTTGCAGAAGATACAAAATCATTGACTCAATTAATTCAATAACCTTTGTTCAGAGGCACAGCTTTTATCAGTTGTGCCTCTGTTACTAGTTTGTACCTTTCCCTTGCTTTACTTTTTAGGGGTAAACTCCATGTCTAACTCTCACTCTTACTTAAACCGAAACGTCGTTTTCCCTTCTATCATCATTATCCTTAGCGCAATCGCGTTCGCGCTGATCACTCAATTTGATCGTCCGATGTACCAAGATGCAAGTGTCGATGCAAAATTCTTCCCGATGATGATTGTGATTGCCCAAATTGCTATCTGTATTGTTCTCATCGTTCAACACAAATTAAAAGGTGCCTCTGAACAACAAGAAGCGATGATAAGCAAGATGTCGATTTTCGGCGTTGCTTTTCTTATTGGCTACGCATTACTCATCAGTGTAGTTGGCTACCTTTATGCTAGTTTGATTGCATTTATGTTCTACCTCGTTTACTTCAAAGTGAAGAAGCCAATCTATTACGTTGTCGCCGTTGTCTTTGTGTTCGCGGTTTACTATCTATTTGGCGAGGTGTTCTACATCGCGCTTCCTGAAGCAACGTGGTCTTAGGAGGTCATATGTTTGAATATCTAATCGATGGTCTCGCAACTGCAGTTAGCTTTGCAGTGCTTCCTGTCCTTGTTTTTGGCGTACTGGGCGGCGTTATTTTAGGCGCACTACCCGGACTTACAGCGACAATGGGCGTGGCAATTCTCCTTCCATTTACCTTTGGCATGGAACCGACTTCAGCCCTTGTGATGTTAATTGGTGTATACATTGGTGGGATTTACGGTGGCTCAATTGCCGCAATTTTACTTAAAACCCCAGGAACACCGGCTTCTGCAGCAAGTGTACTCGACGGTCACACTATGGCTGTTAGAGGACAAGCAGCAAGAGCATTAAGTATTTCTGCTGTTGCATCATTTATTGGCGGGCTGTTAAGTACTATCGTCCTCATCGCGATTGCGCCTAAATTAGCGACCTTTGCACTGCGTTTTAATGCGCCAGAATATTTTGCACTCGCTCTGTTTGGTTTAACGATTATTGCGAGTGTTTCTTCGAACAACATTTTTAAAGGGTTACTTGCGGGAACCATTGGATTATTGGTTTCAACTGTTGGACTCGACCCAATCAGCAGTGTGCCAAGATTTACTTTTGACATCATGGATCTTTACAGCGGAATCAATGTCATCCCTGTCTTAATTGGTTTATTCGCTCTATCTGAGGCATTAAACCAACTAGAGAAGCTGTTCTCTGAAAAGAAAGTCGTTGCACCGAAATTTGACCACAAACTATTAAGTAAAAGTGATCTCAAAGAAATGCTACCAACGGCCATAAAAAGTGGTTTGATGGGAACAACTATCGGCTCGGTACCGGGTGCTGGTGCTGATATATCTGCATTTGTTTGTTACAACGAAGCAAAACGTTCGTCTAAGAACCCAGAAGAGTTTGGTAAAGGCTCGGTTCGTGGCCTTGCAGCCGCTGAATCTGGAAACAACGGCGTAACGGGTGGCTCGCTAGTTCCGTTATTAACACTAGGTGTTCCTGGAGATGCCGTGGCAGCGGTTCTTCTTGGTGCACTTATAGTACAAGGACTCACACCAGGCCCACTGCTATTCGCCCAAAACCCCGAAGTGGTTTATGGCGTGTTCAGCTCAATGTTGGTCGCTAACCTTGTGATGTTAGTGATTGGTTTACTGGGTATTCGCTTCTTCTGTCGAATCATTGAAGTACCGAAGATCATCATGATTCCAATCATTGTCTTCCTTTCAATTGTCGGCGCTTACGCAATTAACAACTCGATGTTTGATGTGGGTATTGCAATCGGTTTCGGTCTACTTGGCTTTATCTTAACTAAACTGGATATCCCTTCTTCACCGATTCTGCTTGCGATCATCTTAGGGCCAATGGCAGAAACAAACCTTAGAAAATCACTGCTGATGTACGATGGCAGTTGGTCTTTCCTTTATGAGCGTCCTATTGCTCTCGCGTTTATCGTGTTAGCTGTATTCTCGGTTTATTCAACGTTAAAAATGAAGAAAAAGCAGAAACAAAAGCAAACTTACGAACATCATGATTAGCCGCTTGTTTAAGCTAGAATATTGAAACAACTCAAAGCCAGAGACAACAGTCTCTGGCTTTTTTCATACATGAAAGCAGCCAATTTTCGTAAACGGTAGACAACAAAAAAGGTATGCACTTGGCATACCCTTTTAAGTCGTTTATCCGAGCGTAATGCTGTTCATCTCTATATGAGGTGACTCATCTACCTACGCTCTAGATTATTTCTATTACGCCGTCGCCAGACGGTGGTTGGCATCTTGCAAGTGTGCAGCAGACACAACTCGTGCCTTATCACTATCACCAGCCATGATTGCTTCATAGATTCTACGGTGTTCATTGATACACGTGCTTCCTTCTTCAGAAGAGTGCACGATGAAGTTCACGAACATCGTAGTCAAGATATTGCCGAATGGCAGGTAGAAGTCATTACCTGTCGCATTAAAGATCAAGCTATGAAAACGAGTATCAATATCTGTCCAACGCTCTTGATCAAATACTTCAGCCTCATCCACTTCTACCATTTTTTGGAAGATTTCTGAAAGTTCAATGCGTTGTTCAGCCGTTGCAAATTTAGCCGCCAGTGCGCACGCTTCAGGTTCAATCGCACGGCGAAGGCCTAAAAACTGAGAACAGAATTGATCTATGTCGGTTAGACCATCCATCCATTCAATCAGCTGAGGATCAAGAAAGTTCCAATATGCGCGGTCGACTACACGAGTACCGATTTTCGGGCGGGACTCTAACAAACCTTTAGAAGTTAATAGTTTAACTGCTTCACGTAGTGCCGTTCGGCTAATACCAAACTGTTCACATAACGCCATTTCACCAGGAATAATAGAACCTTGCGGCAGATCGCCAGACAAGATTCCACGAGCGATTTCACGCGCTACTTGCACGTGCAGGCTACGCTTCGAGCCCGAAATTGAATTAAAAGTGCTAATCATAAGTTCACTTATTTTATATGTTATGTTTATGTATTATTTAAGGATTACTATAACAGTATTTCAACCTACAGCCAATTGAGTAAAATCCAAACGAATCACAACCTGCAAATTTTTATAATCAGAGATTTAAAAAACATCCTGTGAGAAACGTTATCTTAAATCACTCATAAATCCGTACTCAAAACTAACCCTCTTTGTATCGGTATGAAAACCACCAGCACAGCCTCGAAAAACCATGGGAAAAAGGTACACCTTTAGAAGCGCAATTCATTAACCGCCAGAGATTATTAAATGAGATCCCCTTCCCAAATTACATCAGCCTCTGTCCTACACGCATAAAAAAACCGAGCAACTCACAACGAGTTACTCGGTTTGACTTATTTCCGATATTCTTTGTCATCGACATTAATTTCGTTCAGTTACTTAGATGCGAACACCCTTACAATCGAACATGATATGGCGCTTCGTTCCCGCAAAGCACCACATCAGCACACACCATCGTTAAACGGTATGTGTGTTGATCATTTACAGTTGAGCAAATGACCCTTCCCACGAGTATGTCTCACCCGCGAACTCAACAGTGTGAGTTGCTTGCTGCGTGTCTTCAGCTTGGTTTGAGATACCGTAGTGGTAAGTGTTGCCAGAAGTAGTCTGAATGCGAACAACAGTCCCGACACTGTTATGGCCCACAACAGATACTGATTTAACTAGACCACGAGCGCCTACAGAGGCTTCGATAGATTCGTTAAAGTAACCATGCGTTTCTAGTACAGAAGCAAACACGTGGTTTTGACCAGACTGACGTAAGATAAACGCAGGTTCACTCTTAAGATTGAAGTCTGGATCGTTAGCACCAGTGCGAGCAAAAATCACTTCGCTGCCCGCATTAGCGCTGGTTACTAGGCTGTAGTAGCTGCTGTCATGTAGCCAGCTTACTAGAGAACCCTCTTCGTTCACTTTGCCTGAAGCCACGTTCCATAGGTGTTGGTAACCGTTGTCTTCACCTAATGGCTTAAGCGTTTTTTCCATGTTGTAATCGAAATCAGTACGGATGATCTGGCCAGAGTGGTGAACGGGAAGATCGTACTGGTGCTCAGCGTCAGCTTCGATGCGGTAAACATCAATCACTAACGGCTTCTCGAACTCAGGAAGTTCAGCAAGAATCACGCTGCGTTGCATGTCTACGCCTGTGTAGTACTCAGAAATTGTGCCGCTCATGCCTTGCAAAGACTGGTCGTCTGCTACGAAGAAGTGCTTCTGACCAAACTTAGACTCAGCCAATGCTGTGTTGAAGTTATTCTGCGTTTTCTGATCAACCGTTACTGTGTTGTGAGCAACCGTCTGCTTACAGTAAGACTTGTTCTCTGGAATGTAACGACCACCAAACTTAGGCTCAACGTTTACCCAGCGACCGAAGCCGTAATCGTGCAGCACTTCGTGGCCACGGTTGAATACACTTAGGTGCAGTCCATCGTAGTGACCGTGGTCTAGCGCAGAGTGGTACTGGTGATCGCTGCCGTGTTGACCGAACCAGATCAACGCCATGGTATCGTCGTCTTTCTCATCACGGTGACGAAGAATGCTAACGCCGCCTTTCTCACCTTCAGGGCCGTCGGTAACGAACAGGCTACCCCAGTTGAATGGTTTGATTTCATCAGCTGCTTCAACAGCGTCAGACAATGTTTTACCTGAAGCATGAACCCAAACGTTTTTTTGGTGGTTAGCCATACCAAGCAGAGTTTCAGTCTGCTCGTAACGGTGGTAACACACAGACGTTGCCATGATAACGCCTTCATCGTTGATAGAGATCGTCTTCGATGAATCGTTCAGAGCTGGCAATGTACCGTCTGGGAATGCGGTTTTGAATACAGAGTAAGATGTTGTCTTGATCACTGAATCGTTGAATTCATAGATACCAACTTCAGGCTGACGACGTTCAATCGCTTCTGCGAACAGGTAGATTGGACGTAGAGAGAAGCGGTGGTAGTAAGGACCTTCCATGTAGTAGCCGTCTGGCGAAAACAGTTGGTCAAGTTGCGCTAAGAAACCGCCGCTTACTTTGTCTAGTTTCAGGCCGTAAAGCGCTTTGTCTACAGACTCTTGATCGTTGATTGCGTAACCACAGATACCTACCGCCGCCACTGCCCATAAGCCGTGGTTGTGTACGATATCGAAGTCGTGTGCGTAAGTAACAACGAACATTTCGATCATTTGCTTCAGAAGATCGTCTTCGATAAGACGCTTCTGCTCTTCAGAGATAGTGTGGTAAATGCAGCTGTACGCACAAGAAGCGTAAAGCATCCACATGTTCTCGTTCAACGTTTGGTGGAACAGCTTACCCGGAGGGTTAGTGTCACGGCTTACGTTGCTTTCCAATGTTGGGTATACCGTCGCGTACGCAGTTAGCATATCAACGATGTAATCACGGTACTTTGTTTCCTCTGTGATCAGGAACAAACGACCCGCTAGATCCATATGGATGTAGTTTTGCTTGTGACGATTGTGCTCGTAACCGCCACCTTCACCGTGACCTGGTACTTCGATGCCAACTTCTGCCATGTACGCGTCAGTTTGTTTAATGTCACGAGTCAGTGCGTTACCTAAAAGGCTATCCTTGCCAAGTTCTTTACGAAGCTCTGCTGCTTCATCAAAGTTAAGTAAAAGTGGTTGATAGCTCATTATTATTTCCCCTGCTTTGCAGTGCTAAGTTCTTCTGAATTTGTTTCTTGTAAAGTTGTCTCTACTGAGTAGAAGCCTGTCCAGCTGTATACTTTGCCGTTCAGTTCTACCTTGTGTTCAGTGTTGTCAGTCGCACCAAGTTGGTTGCTGATCATCACGGTCACATTTGATTTTTCTGTGCTGATTTCGACGACTGAACCTACATTTGTATGCGCGACAACCTTGATGTCTTTCACAACGCCGCGAGCATTGACTGATTGCTCGAACTCTTCGTTGAAGTAACCGTGCGTTTCAAGAACAGAAGCGAACAGTGTTGTTTCGCCCTTGCTACGTAGAATGAAAGCAGGCTCTGAGCGTAGGTTGAAGCTTGGGTCGTTAGCGCCAGTGCGAGTAAAGATAACTTCAGCATTGTCGTTAGACGTTGCACCTAGCCATGTGTAGTAGGTGTTGTTTTGTAGCCAGCTTACAATTGCTGTTCCCTTCACTTCACCGCTTGCGACGTTCCATAGGTGTTGGTAACCGAAATCGTCACCTAGCGTGTTCAGCTCTTTGTTTGCTTGGTATTCAAAGTTAGTGCGAACAATCTGACCTTGATATTGGTGTGAGTAGTCGTATTGATGCTCGCCTTCGCCGCCTTTCTCAGAATCTAAGCGGTATAGGTCTAACAATAACGGAGATTCTATCTCTTCAAGGTTTAGCATGAACACGCTGCGTTGCATGTCAAAGCCTTGGTAGTGATCGTTAGCAAATGCACTCATGCCGTTGATTTGCTCGTCTTCTACTTTGAAGAAGTGTGGTAAACCGTGTACAGCGTCTGCACGTTCAACGTCAAAGTTGTTCTGACATTTTTCATCAATCGTGACTGCGTTGTGAGCAATCGTTTGACGAGCGTAAGATTTGTTTTCGTCTAGGTAGCGGCCGCCGAATTTAGGCTCCACGTTAACCCAACGACAGAAGCCGTATTCGCGTAGCACTTCTTGACCGCGGTTGAAGAAAGAAATACCCAGCGTATCAAAGTTGCCGTGACCCATGCCGTGTTGGCCGTAGTTCATCACAAGTTGAGAAACGTCGCCTTTCTTATCCTGCATGCGGATAAAGCCTTGCGCGCCGTTGTGACCTTGAGGGCCTTCATTCAATTCAACACTAGGCCAGAAAGGCATGCCGATTTCTTTCTCCGCAGAAGCGGCTTCGTAGGCTTTAGATAGCTCAAGACCACATGGGTGCATCCATACTGCGTCTTGAATCTTCGCCATACCCAGAATATTTTGGTCTACGCCGTTTTCAGAAGAGTAATGCTTGCTGTAAACACTTACCGCAACCTGAACACCCATGTCAGTGATACCCATGGTACGAGAAGCATCATTCAGAGCTGGGAACTCACCGTTCGGGTAAGCCGTCGCAAGCATCGCTTGTACTGTGTTACCAATCACGCCGCCTTTGTAGTTGTAGATATCAACTTCAGGCATATGACGGTGAATCACTTCAGCAAACACACACGTTGGACGAATCGCGTAACGGTGGTAGTAAGGACCTTCCATGTAGTAGCCAGAAGGTGCAAATAACTGAGAAACTTGCGCTAGGAAACCGCCAGTATCATTACGGTCAATGCCGTACACTGACATTTCTAGGTATTCACGTTTGCCTAAAGCAAGACCACAAATACCCACAGCGGCTACAGCCCAAATACCGTGATTGTGAATACGGTCGAAGTCGTGTGCGTATTTAACGGTGAACATTTCTAGCATGGGTTCAAAAATGCGAGACTCAATGTTGTCACGCTGCTCTTGTGTCAGTGTTGAAGCAACACAAGAGTAAGCTAAGCTTGAGAACATTAACCAACAGTGTTCGTTCAGGATTTGGTGGAACAAACGACCTGTAGGGTTGGTGTTTTTCTGTACGTGGTAATCAAACGTTAGATATTTGTCTGCGTACTCTTCTAGTAATTCAGTAACAAAGTCAGCGTATTTTTGCTCTTTAGTGATCAAGAACATGCGACCAGCTAGATTCATGTACGTGTAATTTTGCTTATGGCGGTTATGTTCGTAACCCCCAGCTTCACCATGACCTGGGACATCAATAGGTAAACGCATGAATGCTTCTAGATCTTTCGCGTTCGCTGCAATGGTTTTGCCCATTAAGCTAGAACGGCCCACTTCAAGATGAAGCTGCTCGATTTCTGCTTCAGTCAACAATACTGGTTTAGTCGTCATATTCTTTGTCACCCTCAATAAAGAGTTTATCTGCTTAAACTTTGATTAAATTTTCAAACTCCATATAAAGTAATACAATATGAGCTTTAATTATACCTATTCGTCGCTAAATGATGAGTAGAGTCACATAATTAGCCATAAGTCATTGATGTAGCTGGCTAATGGTAAATATTAGCCATTTATTAAGTTGTTGATTTATTTACGCTATATAAAGTATCGCTTGATCAATATCACACAAATTTAGATATATTGTATTACAATTAGGCTCATTCCCTTATGATGGATGCAAGTTAAGTAACACTTAAAAGATTTAAACAGATTAGGAGATACACAATGAACTCTTTCTTTATCCTAGATGAAAACCCATGGGAAGAACTTGGTGGCGGCATTAAGCGTAAAATCGTTGCTTACACTGACGATCTAATGGCAGTACACCTATGTTTTGATAAGGGCGCGATTGGCCACCCTCATACTCACGAAATCCATGACCAAATCGGTTACGTAGTTCGTGGTAGCTTCGAAGCTGAGATTGAAGGCGAAAAGAAAGTCCTTAAAGAAGGCGATGCTTACTTCGCTCGTAAACACATGATGCACGGTGCTGTTGCACTAGAGCAAGACAGCATCCTTCTTGATATCTTCAACCCTGCGCGTGAAGATTTCCTAAAATAATAAACAGCGCAACCTCAGTTGCTAAGGTAAGCATATGAAATCATTAAACATCGCGGTCATTGGCGAGTGCATGGTTGAGCTACAAAAGAAACAAGACGGGCTTAAGCAAAGTTTCGGTGGCGATACACTAAATACTGCACTTTACTTGTCTCGCTTAACAAAAGAGCAAGATATCAACACGAGCTACGTAACAGCGCTAGGCACTGACCCATTCAGTACCGACATGTTAGAAAAGTGGCAAGCGGAAGGTATCGACACTAGCTTAATTGCTCAGCTTGATCACAAACAACCAGGGCTTTACTACATCGAGACCGATGAAACTGGTGAACGCAGTTTCCACTACTGGCGTAATGATGCTGCAGCAAAGTTCATGTTTGACCAGGAAGACACGCCTGCTCTACTTGATAAGTTATTCTCTTTTGATGCGGTTTACCTAAGTGGTATTACGCTTGCTATCTTGACAGAGAATGGACGCACGCAGCTATTCAACTTCTTAGACAAATTTAAAGCGCAAGGCGGCCAAGTATTCTTCGACAATAACTTCCGTCCAAAACTTTGGGAAAGTCAACAAGAAGCGATTTCTTGGTACTTGAAGATGCTTAAGTACACTGACACGGCTCTACTGACGTTCGATGACGAGCAAGAGTTGTACGGCGACGAAAGCATTGAACAGTGTATTGCACGTACGTCTGAATCTGGTGTGAAAGAGATCATCATTAAACGTGGTGCTAAAGACTGCTTAGTAGTTGAAAGCCAAAGCGCTCAGTACGTTGCTCCAAACCCAGTAGACAACATTGTTGATACTACAGCGGCTGGCGACTCGTTCAGCGCGGGCTTCCTAGCTAAGCGCTTAAGCGGTGGCAATGCACGTGATGCAGCGTTGGCAGGTCATATTGTGGCAGGGACTGTGATTCAGCATCCAGGTGCTATCATTCCTCTAGAAGCGACGCCTGATCTGTCTCTATAATTACGCACTTTAACTATTAATCAAGGGTTTGCTTAGTTGAAAGCAAGCCCACATTTAACGTGAGAAAGAATTCATGACTACATTAAATGAACAACTAGCAAACCTAAAAGTAATTCCTGTAATCGCTATCAACCGTGCTGAAGACGCTATCCCTCTAGGTAAAGCACTTGTTGAAAACGGCATGCCATGTGCAGAAATCACGCTTCGTACAGAATGTGCAATCGAAGCGATTCGCATCATGCGTAAAGAATTCCCAGACATGCTAATTGGTTCAGGTACTGTACTGACTAACGAGCAAGTTGATGCATCTATCGAAGCTGGCGTTGATTTCATCGTAAGCCCAGGTTTCAACCCGCGCACTGTTCAATACTGTATCGATAAGGGTGTTGCAATCGTACCGGGTGTTAACAACCCAAGCCTAGTTGAGCAAGCAATGGAAATGGGCCTTCGCACGTTGAAGTTCTTCCCTGCTGAGCCTTCTGGCGGCACTGGTATGCTTAAAGCACTAACAGCGGTTTACCCTGTTAAATTTATGCCTACTGGTGGCGTAAGCTTGAAGAATGTTGATGAATACCTATCGATCCCTTCTGTACTTGCGTGTGGCGGTACTTGGATGGTTCCAACTAACCTTATCGACGAAGGTAAGTGGGACGAACTAGGCAAGCTGGTTCGTGACGCAGTTGATCACGTTAACGCTTAATCTGTTTTAGATTGAGTGATGAAGCCTCACCTCGGTGGGGCTTTTTGTTATCTGTCATTTATTGCGCTGACTAACCGTAAAACACGCTCAATCAACATTATGTTTCCCCCACACCTTATCGCCTTTCTCTCTATGGGCTCGTCCAGCTCCGCGACTAAGACAGGCAATAACAAGTAATGTAAGCGCACGCATCTAACGAAGCGTTACTGGTGCCCCCTATCGCCTATCCAGCTTCTTATCCAGCCCCTTACCCAGCAATGTTCCTTTTCGATACGTCATCAAGCATCTCTCATGGCATGCACTGAAGACCACAATAGACAAAGTGCACCGCAAAATGTGTCCCGTCCGTCCAGTTTAACGCCCACTCAGTGACAAAAATTCCAAATATGCACCTCTATGGCACGAAAAAATGAATAAATAGCATAGAAAGGCTACAGAGCCGCAGACAAATACAAAATAGCGAAGTGAAAACAATGAGCTACACTTGAAATCCCAATACAGAATTTTTCAGTATAGAGTTCCAAATTAACGTGAATGTCGTCGCACAACACACCAATTTGTAGCACATTTGTTACGGTTATAATTAAAATCTTATAGATACGGCAAAGTAAGCGCTTTTGTTTATATTGTAATACATATAAACATTTAACCCTCAATTTATTTTAGATCTCAAACAAAATACACTCACATTTAAATTCAATTAAAACAAATACTTATATAACCACGTGTTAGAGGCCGAAAAATCAATGCGACCTAGATCATACTAAAGACATATTGTAGTACAAATAAACCTTGGGACGCGTTAATCTAAGCCCAGTTAATTATGATATTTAAAAGGCTGAAAAGATGACTATTGATACTTTTGTTGTTCTCGCCTACTTCTTCTTTTTAATCGCGATTGGTTGGATGTTCCGTAAGTTCACCACCTCTACAAGTGATTACTTCAGAGGGGGCGGCAAAATGTTGTGGTGGATGGTTGGTGCAACTGCCTTCATGACACAATTTTCAGCATGGACGTTTACAGGTGCCGCAGGACGCGCATTCAATGACGGTTTCGTTATTGTAATCCTATTCTTAGCCAATGCTTTTGGCTACTTCATGAACTATATGTACTTCGCTCCAAAGTTCCGCCAACTTCGTGTGGTAACGGCGATCGAAGCTATTCGTCAGCGCTTTGGTAAAACGTCTGAACAGTTCTTCACATGGGCAGGTATGCCGGACAGCCTTATCTCTGCAGGTATCTGGCTAAACGGTCTAGCTATCTTTGTAGCAGCGGTATTCAACATCCCAATGGAAGCTACCATTGTGGTAACGGGTATGGTTCTAGTATTGATGGCAGTAACCGGCGGCTCTTGGGCGGTTGTTGCTTCTGACTTCATGCAAATGCTTGTAATCATGGCCGTGACAATCACTTGTGCGGTAGCAGCTTACTTCCACGGTGGCGGCTTAACTAACATTGTTGCTAACTTCGACGGCGACTTCATGTTAGGTAACAACCTAAACTACATGAGCATCTTCATCCTTTGGGTTGTATTCATCTTCGTGAAGCAGTTCGGTGTAATGAACAACAGCATCAACGCATACCGTTACCTATGTGCAAAAGACAGTGAAAACGCACGTAAAGCGGCAGGCCTAGCATGTATCCTTATGGTTGTTGGTCCACTAATTTGGTTCCTACCACCTTGGTACGTTAGTGCATTCATGCCTGAGTTCGCTGAGCAATACACATCAATGGGCGACAAAGCCGGTGATGCTGCTTACCTAGCATTCGTACAAAACGTAATGCCAGCAGGTATGGTTGGTCTTCTTATGTCAGCAATGTTCGCTGCAACGATGTCTTCTATGGATTCAGGTTTGAACCGTAACGCTGGTATCTTTGTAATGAACTTCTACAGCCCGATTCTTCGTAAAAATGCGACTCAGAAAGAGCTGGTTATTGTAAGTAAGATAACGACTATCATGATGGGTATTTTCATCATTGCGATTGGTCTATTCATTAACTCTCTGCGTCACTTAAGCTTGTTCGATATCGTAATGAACGTAGGTGCGTTGATTGGCTTCCCAATGCTTATCCCTGTCCTACTAGGTATGTGGATTCGTAAGACACCTGACTGGGCTGGTTGGTCTACTCTAGTGGTTGGTGGTTTCGTTTCTTACATCTTCGGTATCTCTCTGCAAGCAGAAGACATCGAGAACCTATTTGGTCTAGAAACAGCGCTTACAGGCCGTGAATGGAGCGACTTGAAAGTAGGTCTTAGCTTAGCTGCTCACGTAGTGTTCACAGGTGGTTACTTCATCATGACTTCTCGCTTCTACAAAGGCCTATCGCCAGAGCGTGAGAAAGAAGTTGACCAACTATTCACTAACTGGAACACGCCGCTTGTAGCGGAAGGTGAAGAGCAACAAAACCTAGATACTAAACAGCGTTCAATGCTTGGTAAGCTTATCAGCACAGCAGGTTTCGGTATCCTAGCAATGGCTCTGATTCCAAACGAACCAACAGGACGCTTGTTGTTCCTACTATGTGGTTCAATGGTACTAACCGTTGGTATCCTATTGGTTAACGCATCTAAAGCTCCGGCTAAGATGAACAACGAGTCAGTTGCTAAATAGCTAAATAAGCAGCTAACAAGTTAAACCAAAATGAAGCCCATGTTATTCGATAACATGGGCTTTTTGTTTGTCTTCGGTTTATCAAAACGGAATATGAAACGCACCTCGATCAATGCTCACAAACCATAGAAATACCTATCTCCTGCCCTCGTTTCATCTTCTTTTCCAACCTTTCCAATGGTTTGATCTCTTTCTCTGATTGTTTCTGTTACTTTGAATGACAACACAAACACAACAGACAATTACAATGAAAAAAACATCACTATTACTTGCTTCCATTGCTCTGGCACTTTCTGGTGTCGCACACGCTGACCAGCTAGAAGACATTCAAAAATCAGGTACTCTGCGTGTGGGCACCACAGGTGACTACAAGCCTTTCTCTTACTTCGATGGTAAAAGCTACTCTGGCTACGATATCGACGTTGCACAGCACATCGCGGAACAATTAGGCGTTGAATTGAAGATTGTTCGTACCACATGGAAAGATCTACTGGCCGATCTAGACGACGATAAGTACGACATCGCAATGGGCGGCATTACACGTAAAATGCAGCGTCAGTTAAACGCGGAACAAACTCAAGGCTACATGACCTTTGGTAAGTGTTTCTTGGTTGCAAAAGGCACCGCAGAACAGTACGACAGCATTGAGAAAGTGAACCTCTCTTCTGTTCGTGTGGGCGTGAACATTGGCGGTACTAACGAGATCTTTGCCGACGCGAACTTGCAGAATGCAAGCTTCACACGCTACGAGAACAATCTCGACGTACCGAAAGCAGTAGCAGAAGGCAAAGTTGATGTGATGGTAACAGAAACGCCTGAAGGTCTATTCTATCAAGTGACTGACGAACGTCTTGAAGCGGCACGCTGCGAAACTCCATTCACCAACAGTCAGTTCGGCTATCTGATTCCTAAAGGTGAACAACGTTTGTTGAACACGGTGAACTTCATTATGGATGAGATGAAATTGAAAGGTGTTGAAGAAGAGTTCCTGATCCACAACTCCCTTAAGTAACTCTTTTCAATTTATACCGTAACAAAAAAGAGGCCAGCAATGCTGGCCTCTTTCGTTATGGTTTAATGGTTCGCTTTTAGTTTAATCGTTAGATTCTAATAGCTAGCCTCCAATTTAGCGTTAACCGTGAGTGATGACATTTTGTTGCACTAACGCATCCAAAATATCCGAAGGCATGGTGCTACTTAAGGTTAGCTGTGGCGCAAGGTCTTCAACCACAATCACCTGTTCCGTAGTACCTAAGCCATCCGGGTTGATCGTAAGCTCAATATCATCCCCGTCCACTTTCGCGTCTATCTGTTTTAGCAACGCGGTCATGTCTGGAGATGTATTTTTAAGCTCCGGCAACACTTCTCTCAAGTCAATACTGTCCCCTTCCGACAAATCAAAGTCGGTAATCGTATCTTCAACACCATCTTCGATGTTAAGCCATACGAACGAGTCCATACCATCACCACCAGTCAGAATGTCTGAGCCTCCGCCGCCAATCAGGGTGTCGTTACCGTCACCGCCAACAAGCGTATCGTCACCTGCGCCACCTTCAAGTCGATCATTCCCTGAACCACCCGTTAAGTCAGTCGCATTAGCACCAGCCAGTAACTGAACATCATCGGTTTCCGAAGCCAAGTTAATATCAACTGCGTTAGACACAATGTTCAAGTTAAGGTCAATCGATGCAGAGGTTGCTGTATCGTTGTTGTCAGTCTCTTCAGAAACCGCCTCGACTTTCAGTGTGTAGTTACCTGGAGTTTGAGAAAGCCCAACCGCTTGCAAGCTTTCAATTGCATCTGCCGTTGCTACCCAAACACCACCGCCAAGATCCGTCACAGAACCCGCAGCACTGGTGATTTGAGCGCCAGCAGGTACATCACTGATATGCAGCGTTAGCTCTTCTGTAATGTCCGTTAAGGCTGCGATAATCCCAACTAAAGGAATGCCACTCGCACTCACAGACTGACTCGCAGTAATGTTTCTCACGTAGTTAGTCGCACTATCGATAGACAGGGTTGGTGCATTCGCCACTGGCGTCACCGCGATGTTGTAAACCACAGGTGCTGTCTCTATCGCAATACCTGAAGGGTTGCCGCTGTCTTTGGCAACAACTTCTAATCCAATGCTATTGGTTGGAGACAGGCTCGCATCAAGGAAAACACCATTTGGACTGGTTGGCGTATCAATCAACGCATTCAGGTCACTCAATGTCCCCACTAAGATGACTGAACCCGTGTTGTTGCCGTTAACAACAACCGTCGTCACTGCTGGAAGTGATACATTCAATGTACCGTAATCCACCGTCAGCGTGACGGTCATCAGATCATCAGAAAATGTATCTACATAATCAGGGTCACTGACATTGATACCACTCAACAGTTGACCAGCATCCTCGTCAATAACCATAGTGACACTGTCACCATTAACGACCGGTGTATCGTTCACTCCATCGACAATCGCGGTGATCTCCGCTGTATCCGTTAGGAAGTCATTAGCGCCGTTGGTTGTACCATCATCCTCTACGGTATAGGTAAACTTAACGTTGCCGTTGTATTCATCAGCTGCCGTAAATACCCAGTATGGGCCAGTGATCGTAGCATCATCAGCACCACCTACGTTCTCGAAGCGTTGTAGTTGACCTTGGCCTTCATCGAGCGCCAGATTAGTCACGGTAATCGTGTCGTTTTCCGGATCGCTCGTCGCAGCAATTAAATCGCCCTCTTTGATGATCAACTGACCTTCTTCAAGGATGTTGCCTAAGTCGATGTCCGTTGCTACAGGAGCGTCATTCACTTCCGTTACTTCAAGACTAATTTCAGCACTGTCGGTTAGGAAGTCATCCGCGCCATTAGTTGTACCGTCATCAGTAATTGAGTAATTGAATTTAACGTCACCGTTAAAGTCGTTGTCCGCTACAAATAGCCAGAATGGTCCGGTAATCGCCGCGTCATCGGCGCCACCTGCATTTTCAAAGCGGGTTAGTTGGCCTTGTCCCTGAGTCAGAGTTACACCAGTTACTGTTAAGTTGTGGTTTTCTGGGTCAGAGCTTGCTGCAATTAAATCCCCTTCAACAATGACGATTTGACCATCTTCTGCAATCGAACCTAAATCAACGTCTGTCGCGACAGGTGCATCATTCACTTCCGTTACGATGAGGCTAATTTCAGCGCTATCGGTCAAGAAATCATCCACACCATTGGTTGTGCCATCATCGATAATGGAATAGTTGAATTTCACATCACCGTTGAAATCATTATCTGCAACGAACAGCCAGAATGGTCCGGTAATCGCCGCGTTATCGGCGCCACCTGCGTTTTCAAAGCGCGTTAATTGGCCTTGTCCTTGAGTCAGGGTTACACCCGTAACCGTCAGGTTATGGTTTTCAATGTCAGAACTTACTGAAATCAAGTCTCCTTCCACAATCACTATTTGACCATCTTCAGCAATCGAACCTAAATCAACATCTGTCGCGACAGGCGCATCGTTCACTTCCGTCACCTTAATGGTGAACGTAGTTTGATTAGTTTGAGCCGTATTCGGATCACCCGCGTCAATCAAGCCGTTATTACCACCATCATCGAGCGTTGCATTGATCGTGACTAAACCACTCTGGTTGAGGTAATTCTGGTCTGGATCGGGTTTGAACGTCACTGCTCCATTGGTCAATGCGGTATTGATGTCGGCTTCTTTACCGGTAATCACCAATGAGCCACCAGGTTGCAATACAAACGTCACGTCAGGTGAGCTCGTAAACTCAAACACACCTTGCGCTCCCGGAAGTGTTTGATCGACTTGCAACGTAAGAACATACGGAGCGTCTGGATTATCAAAGTTAGCATCAACGTCGTAGATACTAAAGTTGTCGATAGCAACACTAATGTCTTCCGATGTTTCAATATTCGTTACGTTCACAAAGATCGGTTGATCGTTAATAGGATCAATCACCAGATCAACATCGAAGCTGGTTGGCGTCCCCAAATATTCGGTGTTATCAGCGTCAGTATCCACAGAGCGAACGGTAATCTGCAGCGGGCCATTAATGCCTAATACATTACCCGTATCGCTATTGTGTTCACCTGAATTGAATACGATCTTATCGAGCGACTGTGCAGGAACATCAAGTGTCCAAAGCTGCGTAACTGGATCATAACTAGCCAAGGTTGTGCCGTCTGGATAATAGATAGAGGCATCTTGAGGAACGCCCGCAACTTCTACTCGAAGTGTCTCTGGTGCATTCTCGGTATAAGTGCCGTTGCCCGTTGCAGATAGCTCTTTATCCAAAATCGTCGCATTGATTTCGATATCAATGTTTTGACCTTCGTTACCTGTCACAGAATCTGTTGGATTAGTATCAACATCATCACCCACAGGTACCACATGCAGCTTAAAGCTTGGCAGATTTGATGCTGCAGTAGGCACACCCAACAAAGATTCTTGAGTAAATACGGCAACACCAAATTCAGCCGTACCACTGAAGTCCTTAGGCGGTAAAATCGAAATCTCACTCAAGTCGAACGATAACCCTGATGCTTGAGGTAGTTGAACACTCCACTCACCACCACCATTATTCTTCACCGTGTATGCCGAACCAGCATCTGCACGCATCTGGAAGCCATCAGGTACATCTGTAAACTTAATCGACACAAACTGTTCTGAGCCATCAAGGTCGGTCAGTGCAATCGATACAGGCCCTGTGCCCGACAAAGAAATCAGCTGGTCCTCAGTACCCGTAATCTCGATAACATCAGGATCGCTACCCGGGCCAGTGACAGACACGTCATCCACCACAGGAACGACTTCAAAACTGACATTGGTAGAGAAAGTATCGGTATCAGTCGCGCTGCCAGTTGGCGAAGCTGCATCATTGTATGTAGCAGTATCGGTAATCGTCCCGCTGACATTCACTTGCACCTGATTTACGTCATTATCTGTTGGGTAATTTAACGCCGGTCGGAATAGTACATTATCCAACGCGCCTGCATTAATCTCAGCTTCATTAAAGGTCACCGATGTGCCAAGCGATACCCCTGCGCTGGTATAGAAAGCCCCAACACTCGTGTCATTTAACGTCAGTGTGATAGAGGTGAATTTTTCGTCACCACCTTCAACTCCGCTTACTTGGTCATCAATGGTCGAGCTGAAATCAAGTTGGATATAGGTATCTTCGTAGCCGACTGGATCTTGCCCTGCTTGACCGTCGGTATCGACAGGGTTAAACGAATCGTCAAGCGAACCAACGACAGTAACGTCAATATCTGGGTTACCTTCAACATCAGGAGCAACTTTAATGACTACTTCTGTCACTAGAGTTTTCTCATCCCCCGACAATACGTCTTTAGTTACTATCGTCAACGGCAACCTAAAGTCGCCGGAGTAGTCGGCTGGTAAGTTAAGCAGTAGTCCAGAGAGGTCGGTCGAGACCCCTTGATCGACGGTAGTCTGGAATACATATTTGCCATTAACAAAGTCTAGGTCGCTGCTTCCCGATAAACTAATTGGGAAGGTGACTTCGTTCACCGCTCCTGGATTAATGGTCACACTGTCATCAATAATGATGGTCACTTGATCAGTTGAGTCATCTTCGCCCGAGAAAGTAATTAAACCATTCAATGCCGTACCTAGATCTAACTGGGTGTCCTCAATCGCATCAACAACACTGTCTGGTGTTATATCAATATCGGCTGCAACCTTAGTACTCCCAGCCACCACTTGAGGGAATGACAGAGTGACTTCTCCGTCCCTACGAGCGGCCGTAGATGACTCAACCTCAGCACCATCACCTCGGTCTATTACCGTGCTAAAGATATCCATCTTGATGTCATTGAACCCTCCTGCCCCGCTGTTTCCTGAAGGAAGAACAAGGCCGTTCGATGCACTGATGCTAAATATGTCTTCATTCGTTACAACCCAGCGCCCATTGCCTTCATAAGCAGCGCCAATAACGAGCAGTTGATTGAGTACAGCATCTGATAGCTCCGAACCGTCCACGTTTGTTAATTCAATAACTAACTGGTCAACTTCTTCGATAGCGGACGAAGCATCTGTTTCTTGATATCGAATGACGAACTCATCCGTAACCGATGTATTATCGCTGTTGGTTGTGAACTTAAGCACGCCAGTGTTTGCATCAGCAACTACGGTTGCTAGTGCTCCAGTACCCAGCACATCATCGACGATAAGCTTGTTGCTAGCGTCTTTCGGCTCAACGACTGGACGTACGATAACATCAATCGAGCCCGTGATTGTCGCGGTAGCGATGCCCTGACCAGGATCAGTCGCATCAACATACTCATGATCTCGCTCTTCGATCATGACAACCGTATTAAGCGTAAAGTCGGTGCTCGAGTCTTGTTCAGGTGTGATCTGAATAAAATTATTGTTCAGTGCAATTTGAGTAAACTCTTCTGCCGTCTGTCCACTCTTCGGCGTAATGGTTAAAGTGCCTGCTGAAGCATCGTAAACCCAAGTTACATCGCCATTAACCACAACACTTTCAACATCTGTCGGAATGGCACTGATCACAATAGAAGTGAAATGCTCATCATCATCAATATAATCAGTACCCTCTGGGTGCCAATCAATACTGATCGCCGTATCTTCATCGCCATTAGTGACTGTGCTGTACGTCGCTGAGGTATCGATTCTAGGTTCGACCAACACTCGCACTTCTTGGTCAAACGTAAGCGTATGACCGTCATTCTCAGTCACGATCACTTTACCCTGAATGTGAATGTTCTCTGTTGAAGAATCGACAGATCTGATGCGGATTCCTGAGGTTTTACCTGCGTCAGTGATGTTCGCTTCGTAGATAGGTTTAGAAAGATCGGGGCTACCACCCGGACCGGTTTCGTAACCGACAAAGTTAAGGTCAATAATGGTACCGTCACCGTCTTCCAGAATAACGCCATCAGGAATACCCGAGAGGATAACGGTTATGGATTCTGAACCATCGTCAGGTAATGGGGTTTGATCTACTGCTGCAGGATCAGGTCTTCTCTCTCCCGACAACACGGTGAAATCAAGCTCGGCGTAGCTGTCTCCATTCTGGCTCTCTTGGATCGTGGTTTGAACACCAGGTGTTGTGCCATCGGTGATTGCTGTCCAAGCCGAACCGTTTGTACCGCCATAAGGAATATCTGCAACCCCTTTAACCTCAACGTTAACCGTTTTAGTTCCTAGGATTTCTTCATCAACTTGTGCACCAGTAGAGAGGTTCGCAGTGTCTTTAACCACACCGGTTACATCAAAAGTAAAATCGACATTGCTGTGTTTAGTCGGAACAATCTCTACGTTGGCGAGATCGGAATACGCCACTTCCTGATAATCAATACCGTTAATGGTGATTGTAGGAACTGGGGTCGTAGTTCCAAGGAAATAAAGCACCGCCCCTTCGGTAATATTACTGATACGAACAAATAGCTCTTCCGAACCATCAGTGTCCACTGAGCCGTTCATTGTGATGACTTCGTCTAGCGTGAAGGCATCTTTGTTGTCCAGAGGACCTAGGTAGTCTGGGTCATCAATATTGTCTTCGTTAATACGAATCCTGTTAACACTGAATGAACCAGGATCCGCGTCGGCAGTCACATCAATGATAATATTTTGCTCAACAGAGCGAGCGGTCGTTTTGTCTAACCCGCCGTTCGCTGAGTCATCGTATGGGTTAAGCGTCTCTTCCGTAATTGCCGTCGCTTTGAACTCAATTTGTCCAGAGAAGTTGCCGATTGGGTTAACGACTGTGCTATTGATATCAGCAGATGCGATGATATAAACACCATTAACAGGCGTTAACACATTGCCATTTTGATCAAGTAACTCAAACTTCCCATCACCCTGAATCGCTTCAAGTTCATAGGTAATCGTCTCAGTATTACTGTTATCTTGCGATTCAGCATTCAGCTGCAACGTAACATTGTCTTCATCTTCATTCACTTGATACTGATAAGTACTGTTGGCGTCATCCCACGTTGCAATATCCGCTACCGCTTCAATCTCGATTCTGAAGTTTGAGTTAACGGTGTGATCCGTATTGCCATTTTTCTCAATTTCTAGCTCATAACGAACGCGCCCACCAGTTTCATCCGAACTAGCGTGTTGGTCCGGAACAAAGAACAAGTTGTCTATCGTCGCAATAGTTTGTCTTGGCTCATTCGGATTTGGAGCAAAGCTTTGTTCGAGTTGAGGAGGACCAAATATAATGCTCCCATTTGACTCAGGCACTAATTCAATGTAGTCAGCACCATCAAAGTAATAAAAAGTACCTTGATGACTATCACCTCCGTTCGGGCTTTTAATCGTCAACTGGCCAATAGATTCAGCGTTATCTTGGTCATACAGACTAACTTGCAGCGCAACTTGAGCTGGCGCATTAGGCAAACCATTTTGGTTATCTTGAATATTCTCAAGAGCCGGCTCATCGCCTGTTGCATAAGGTATGGTTGAGTCTCTACCCGCATCCTCGAAGGTCGTCACTTTCAGAGCGATTCTTGTAGAGTCCCTATCAGTAATCGTTATATCTAACGGTGTTTCAGAGGTATCTAAATCGCCATCCGTCGCAATCACATTAATCGAAAAATCGATGGTGTCTAGGCCGTCATGATCGAGATAGCCGTTAGCTCTAAATTCAACCTCGCCATTTGAGTTGATACGCAAACGCCCTAGCTCACGGGTGTCCACGCCACCACTACCATCGTCGGTTTGTTCGTACACTCGTACTTGTTGACTACCGCTATTTAAATCGAAACTGCTGCTGTACGGCCCGCTGTTTCCTGTACGGAAAACAATATCTGCACCATTACTGGTAATGCCCTCAATTCGACTCAGTACCGCGCCATCCGCGCCGACATCCGTCGCATTAGCAAACATGTCAACTTTGGAATTACCATAGCCCTGGCCTTCAATTCGTGTGATCGATTGAGTTGTCACCAATGGAACATCATCAGTCACCGTGATTTTCAAATCGATCGCGTTTGATTGGTCTTGATCAAAATCTTCTGCAACAACAGAAAAGTTAAGGTCAATTGCGTTTTCATTCGCGCCATCAGGGTGCTTAAGTGGTTTAAACAATTCAAACTGATAGCTGTTATCCGAGGTATCGAAAATAATCTCAAACACAGCTTCATTACTCGTTGCAGTTTGAGCAACGTAAGTAAATGTTGTGCCGCTTTGTGAAACAGCAAGCCACTCTAAACTTTCTCCGTTGGAGGTTAAGCCAGTCAGAACCAAATCTTCATCAACCAGTTCATACTTCACAACACCATCCGCGCCTTCATCGACAGTGAACAGGCCATTAATACTGGTGTCTTCAGATTGATCGGAACCAATACCAGTAAGATCGTCTTCATCGACAACCGTTTCACCCGTCGGCGCACTCATTACTGGCGCATCGTCTAGCACCTCGATTGGCAATACATATTGGTTAGAATCATCGCCGTCACCATCAACCGCAACGACATCAAATGGAATCGTTAAGGTATTGGAATTCGGGCTTGTTGGGTGGTTTAGAGGACCTAGCAACGTAAACGTATAAGAGCCGTCATTCGCTAGCGCGAGCGTGAAGATAGGAGTTCCACTTGTCGTCGTACCTTGATAGGTCGTTGTGTTGGCGGCACCTGTGACTTCTGTAATAGAAATCGCTTCAGTTCCAGAGGTCAATGTCGCTTCAAGCGCAGAGATATTACGCAGTTCGTAAACCTCTACTTGGTCTGCACCTTCTGTGGTAACAAATGCACCTGTTGCTTGAGAAATCGCAGAGCCGAGATCATCTTCATCAACCACAAATGTGCTGGTCGCTGTCGTATCGGTAATGACAGGCACATCATCGGTGATAGTAACGGTCAAAGGTTTCATCACAGAGTCGGTATTGTCTTGGTCGACCGCGATCACTGGCAGAGTGAATACTTGATCGTTGTTGCCTTGCACAGGCAGATGATCGAGCTCTTCCAACAAAGTGAAGGTGTATTCGCCTAGCACTACACTATTAAAAGTGATGGTAAAGATATCCGTTTGAACACCCCCACTCTCAACGAAACCAATATAGGTTCCGCTGTTGGCTGGATCTTCTTTTAGCTTAACAACCAGACCATCCGATTTTAGGTCCCCAGTTGTGTTGAACTGCGCAGTATCAATACGGAAGTGGTTCACATCATCACTACCAGATGTAAACGTCATTGTTCCGGTTTGAGTGACCGTTATGCTCGGAGAGGTGCCATCAAGCAAGTTTGCTTCAGCCAAGGCGACTGGTGGTATGTTATCAATAACAGGTGGAGCACCATCTGAAATGGTAAGCGTAACGGTCGACGTGACTTCGTCACCATCTTTATCTTCAGACGTGACCGTAATAGTCTTAACAATATCGCCCCCTGAATGATTGAGGTTGCGATTAGGTTCGAAACGGACATCACCTTCCAGAGTGATATACAGTTTACCTTCAGCAACAGGGAAAACCTGCTCTCCGGTTGTCCCCTGAACTAACGTGTACACGTTGTTATCGTAAGTAAACTGGGTAATCGTTGCCCCGTCGGCACTTTGGTTTGGCATTACATCGACAGTACCTGTCGTGACAACACCAGCGGCTAAATCAGCCACCGTTGGTTCCGTAATGCTCAGCGTTTGATTTTGCATGCCTTGAACATCATCGCTGACCGTCACTTTCAATGGCGACATCAATGAATCATCACCGTCGCGGTCTACCGCATAAACGGGTAAATCAAAGCTCAATTCATTATTTGCTTGGCCATCAGCATGATCTAACGCTTCAAGTAGAGTAAAGGTGTATTCACCTACCGTGCTAGTAGAGAAGCTAATCGTAAAGACAGGAACTTCTGGGTTGGCTCCGTCTTTCACAAAGCCGATGTACCCCCCAGTCGTGTTTGGATCCGCTTTAAGCTCAACGACCAACCCATTCGATTTGAGCAAACCATTAGTATTAAATTGGTTCGGTTCAATGCGGAAACTGGTCACATTATCACTTTGATTGGTGAACTGAATAGTCTCAGTTTGACTCACCGGAGCATTGCTCGCTGCCGAGCCATCTGTAAGGTTAGATTCTGATAAAGTGACACTTGGAATGGTGTTGATGATTGGAATATCACCATCGGTGATGGTTAAAGTAATGGTGGATGTCACCGGATCTTTATCAAAGTCACTTGACGTCACTACGATTGTTTTAACGATGTCTTCGTTGTTTGTATGATCTAAATTTCGATTAGGTTCAAAACGTATTTCACCTTCAAGGGTAACGAACAGTTTGCCCTCAGGTACAGTAATAAGCTGCTCTCCCGTTAAACTCTGATCCAAGGTGTAAACGGTATTATCGTAAGTGATCTGGGTAATGGTCGCGCCATCAGCACTTTGAACTGGCATCACATCGACAGTGCCTGTCGTAACAACACCGGCAGCTAAATCTGCAACCGTTGGTTCCGTAATGCTCAGCGTTTGATTTTGCATGCCTTGAACATCATCGCTGACCGTCACTTTCAATGGCGACATCAATGAGTCGTCACCATCACGGTCG
>NZ_JBFRTR010000095.1:55905-62419 GCF_041474215.1 Vibrio sp. 10N.222.52.C12 | reverse complement strand
TAAGCTCTAAGCTCTAAGCATAATAAAGGCCATTGAAATCATAAACTTCAATGGCCTTTTCGTTTTTCACTCACTAGCTAGCTAAATAATTAAATAACTAGCTAAGCTGGGACTCTCTCGCTTCTTGACTACTGAAACCACGTAAAATATTAAACAGGGTAATCAGTGTGAACAACATGATGACAAGCGATAGATGCCACGCTTCTCCTAGTCCTAACTGAACCAGCCCCATGCTCACCATTGAAGACACCACCATCTGCCCTCCGCCAGACATCGCAGCAGCCGCGCCAGCGTTCTTCTTATAAGGCAACATCACCAACGCCTGAGCACAAGGTAACGCTATACCATTGCCAAGAATCATCAAGAACTGGCCAAGCATTAAATAAAGTGGCTCAAGTGGACAAAAGAAAAGCCACAACGCCGCAGCCACATGTAATACAGGTGTGCATAACAGAGTTTTCTTGTTGCCCAGCATAGGGCGAATACGGTTACATAAGCTTGTTCCGCCGAGCATGCCTAATGCAGGAATCACCGCCCACATCGCGTATTCATCTGACGTCATGCCAATCTGATTTTGCATGATAAATGGCATCACTGATACGGTGGTGATCATCAAGCTAAAGTTAAGCCAGCCAATACTCGCAAAGCTCATAAAATAACGAGAAGTGAGTAGCTCTTTGTATTGAGAAATCATTTTCTTCGGTGAAGGGATAGCCGAAACCTTAGTGACGGTTTCCTTAAACTTGAACGCCAATACCACCCAAGCCAATGAGACATAGCCAAGTAGTGAGATAAACACCATACTCCAGCCAAAGTGGAAGTTAATAAACCCACCGATAACAGGCGCGATCAAAGGTGTTATAGAGGCAACCATCGCAATATAAGACATAGCCAAAGGCAAGTCTGCGCCGTTGAATCTATCGCGCGTCGAGGCACGAGCAAGTACAGCGCAACAGCCGGTTCCTAGGCCTTGTAGAAATCGCCCCATCACCATATTGGTAAACGAGTGGCTGAAGAAAATGATCATCAATAGTCCCAGCATGGCGATTAATAATCCGCTCAGCAGCACTTTCTTGCGCCCAAGAGCATCGGAAATAGGGCCATAAATAAACTGGGAAGGCCCAAAACCTAATAGGTACACGCTTACCAATAGCTGGGCTTGCTCTAGTGATACATCGAAGTCTTTGGCGATCCAAGGTAGTGATGGAAACACCAGTCCCATACTGAGCTGACCGATACTGATGACCAAGCACGCAAGTAAGATCGATTTAAAATCAAATCCACGACTCATCGTTTAATAGGTCCGTTCGAAGAAAAATCGTGCGTATCTAACTCACAACATAAAAACTGAGAAAATAGCGAAAATGCTGCTGGTGAGTTGTTCATAATGCTCCGACAGGATCAAATAGAGAAAGGCAGAGTAAACATACGTGAGCTTGTATAATCATACAATAGGCGTTCAACTAAATATGTGAATAGTCACTTTTCAGCAACCTCGGCTTTCCGCCTATCGGCCACAAGCGCTAGACTAACACTAGATGCTCATAATCAAGGGACTTCAATGAACACTCATCACCGTATTTTTTCATGTGCTTTGGCGCTGCTTGCCTCTGGTCCTATAACGTCAGCCTTTGCATGGCAGGCAGAGAAGATCACCGACGGACTCGTGATCCCTTGGGGGCTGGCTTATGTCAACGATAAGTCCATGCTAGTCACAGAAAAATCAGGCGTCATTAAACATGTCGATTTAAAAACTGGCGATCAACACACACTCTTCAGGCTGCCCAATGTATGGGCGAAAGGCCAAGGTGGATTATTAGATATCGCACTTTCCCCTTTTGAAAACGGAAAGTTCTACGTCACTTACAGTAAAGACATCGATGATGAAGGCGTAACAACACTGGCTTCTGCTAATTACAGCAATAATGAAGTCATCAATTGGACAGACGTGTTTGTAACTAAATCCAGAACGGACACAGGACGTCACTTTGGTAGCCGTATCACCTTTGATGATAGCCACCTGTATTTTTCAATCGGTGATCGAGGTGATCGAGACAACGGCCAAGACACCATGACTCACGCCGGATCAATATTACGACTGAATGCCGATGGAAGCACACCAAGCGATAACCCATTCACGGATAACAACAAAGTGCTCAATGAAATTTGGAGCTTTGGCCATCGTAATCCACAAGGTCTGTATTACGATTTCCCGACTCAAAAGCTTTGGTCGATTGAACACGGCCCTCGCGGTGGTGATGAAATTAACCTAATAAAAGCGGGTGCCAACTATGGGTGGCCTGTCACCTCACACGGAAAAGAGTATTGGGGCCCTATCAGCGTTGGCGAATCGGAAACCAAAGATGGTATTGAAGCGCCAAAAAAAGTCTATGTTCCTTCAATCGCTCCGGGCAGTTTGCTTGTTTACCAAGGAGACAAATACCCAGAGCTGAAAGGCAAACTGCTGGCTGGCGCACTAAAACTTACTCACATCAATATTGTGACAGTCAATGAACAAGGTGAGGCAATCGAGGAAGAACGCATTTTAGAGGACTTGGGCGAAAGGGTAAGAGACATCGAAACTTCACCAAACGGAGACATCTTCTTCAGCACTGATAATGGCAACCTGTACCGCTTGAAAAAGTAGCCGAGACCTCGTTCAAGTAAAGGCACTTACCTTACAACGACATTTATAAATATAAGCCGTTAAAAGTGGGCTCAACGCCCAGTTAGCGGCTTTAAATTTGCAAAAATGAATGCGCTAAAACAGTGCATTTACTCCAAATTCGTCATCAATTTCGACCACCTTTTTCACAAAAACTACAACAAATCACCATACAACTGTAACTCCATGATATTTAAGGAATGCAAAGTTTGACTACCCCCAAGTTTCTGCAACCTTTCCCTATGTATTCGATTGACTATCCCCTGATTTGATTTAGACTCGTTCCCGGCTAGAAAGAAAGTTCTTTGTATATAAACATTTCGTTGGATTACTAGTAACCCCGTTGTGTTGTACGCAATAGCAATAAACTTTTCCGCGCTATCAGTGCCACAATTGGCTCAAAATAAAAATTTAATTTTAGGATATCATCATGTCTAACACAGTTACTGGTACAGTAAAATGGTTCAACGAAACTAAAGGCTTCGGCTTCATTCAACAAGAAAACGGCCCA
Source organism: Vibrio sp. 10N.222.52.C12 (assembly GCF_041474215.1). Classification (NCBI taxonomy): domain Bacteria; kingdom Pseudomonadati; phylum Pseudomonadota; class Gammaproteobacteria; order Vibrionales; family Vibrionaceae; genus Vibrio; species Vibrio sp. 10N.222.52.C12. Next base: position 59,243 of record NZ_JBFRTR010000095.1, on the reverse strand, counting down.
GACGTATTCGCACACTTCTCTGCTATCACTGGCGACGGTTTCAAAACTCTTGCTGAAGGCCAAAAAGTTGAGTTCGTAGTATCTCAAGGTCAAAAAGGCCCACAAGCTGACAGCATCAAAGTACTTTAATTTAGTATTTTAAAGCTTTCTAAAAATAGCCAGCCTCAGCTGGCTATTTTTTTACCCGCTATTCAGAGATTTAAGGTAATATTCCCCTTCACTATTTCTACCTAAGACACCCTCTCAATGGCTCTTAAACCGACAATCTATAAGTTACACTAAAATACGCCACTCCCCGCCCTACCTAGCAATAGCCACATACACCATTATTTTCAAATACTTAATGCAAATAACAACCTAGAAGAACTTTAATAAACTGCTATAATCTCTGAACCTTGGTACACCTTTTGTACCCCTCAAATCACCCTTTTGGTACACCTCAGAGGCACACGTTCATGGCATCTTATAGTATTGAAAAGCGAACTCTAGCGAGCGGTGAATCTCGCTACAAAGCCACCGTTACCGTGAAACATCGAAGCAAAATTGCTCAACGTTTTTCCAAAACTCATAAGAAGAAAACGCTCGCTACTGCCTGGGCAAAAAATGAAGTCCGAAAGATAGACGAAGGTGAAACTCAAGATCGTTCTGTACCCATTGGCCAGCTGCTAGACATGTTCATTGAAAACAAAAACCTCTGGGACAATACTGGCCGATCTAAACAAACCGTATTAAAAATGCTGCGTGATTGTGACATAGCAAAAATCTATTCCGATGAGCTAACGACTAAAGACTTGATTGAGCACTGCCAAGATAGATGCAGTACGGGAACCAAGCCCTCTACCGTCTATTCCGACATCTATTATTTACGTTCAGTATTCAAACGAGCTAAACCTGTATTCAACGTTGCAGCGAACGTGAACACATTCTTAGAAGCAACCCCTATCCTGTATGAAATGAAACTCATCGGTAAATCAGAGAAACGAACAAGACGCCCTACTACCGATGAAATAGACCTGCTAAAAGAAGCACTAGAAGAGCGCGAGCAGCGCAGAGAAAACAAAATCCCCTACTCCATGCTTTTAGACTTCAGCATCCTGAGCTGTATGAGAGTAAGTGAAGTGTGTGGTATTCGCTGGGAAGACTTAAACGAAGAACTTAGAACAGTGATCGTACGTGACCGAAAAGACCCACGTAAAAAAGAAGGCAACCACATGGTCGTTCCTCTACTCGGTGAAGCATTTGATATTGTAATGAGACAAGAGCGTAAAGGTGAGTTGATATTCCCTTACAACCCACGCTCAGTTGGACGAGGTTTTGTTGAAGTGTGCCAGAAGGTTGGAATTGATAACCTACGCTATCATGACCTACGCCGTGAAGGTGCAAGCCGCTTGTTCGAGAAAGGCTTTACCATTGAGGAGGTTGCTCAGGTAACGGGCCATAGAAACCTCAATACCTTGTGGCAGGTTTATACCCAGTTGTTCCCGCATAAGTTACACGAACGTAAAATATAAAATCGATTAATGGTATGTAGTTAATACATTGACTTGAAGGGACCTATTTGTACTCACAAATAGAACCCTTAGCAAATCGAAGACTAAGCTCACCTTAAGAAAGATACTAAGGTAGCTACCCTTCTGGGGCAGAACACACAATTTACTTATGAGGCTCGGACTTGTTCAATACTCTGGATTTAACGCTGATTGTGCAGCGCTTAATCCTTATTTGTAACTTACCTGTATTCAACCACTTCTACTCTCACACCTTGCTCTAAGGACATATATTTTCCAGAGTAGTCAACAACACCTGTATAGATACCATAGAAGTTGTTTAATCTAACCCCTTGATACAAAGGCTTCTCAGATACCACGATAATGTTCATTTGGTCGGGAAAGTAGCCTTTTGCTGAAACTTTTGCGACATAAGTATCACCGAATAATTTCCTTTCGATTACGTAAGTATCTGCGAATTCGGATAGAAAAATAGTTCTAGGGTTTGACAAAATCTCTGAGTTTATGGGTAGGTCTATCAAATCTAATGGCTTATTGTATATATACCTAGCTTTGTTCGATCGTCCTAATTCTCTCAGTTTGTTTGTTTGTGCTTCAACCTTGGCCTGTTCGCGTTGTTTACGTTGTTCTACTTCCAGTCTTTTTCGCTCAGCCTCTTTTTTTGCCATACTCTCACAACGAACCTTGAACAAAGTTAATGACTTGACATCGATCTGACTATAAACGTTATAGAATTGAGAACTATGAGCAATGATATCTCCTTCATTTAAGTTATCTCGAAAACGAAACTCTGACTCTTTGGGGCTAAAAATCCATTTCAAATCTGTACTATATTTTTCATCCCTAAACTCAGCTGAGTTGTTTTCTGACAACAGCCCGCCAGAATTGAGGTCACACGAGTAAATAATGCGAGATAACCCACCATCATCAATTTCTAATTCACACAACTCTTCTGTGCAAATTAACTCCGATTTACTGCTATTAAATGCTTGTTGCAAGGAAATAGATTTACAGCCCACAAGGCTAAGAAAACCAACGATGAAAACAATATATTTACATTTCATAATCAATATTTAACTCTAGATAGTGCCTATTGCAAGCTAAAGCTTTACTAAACGGCACTTCAAACCAAAAATGGCAATACATGTAAAAGTACTAGCTAGGGAGATCCATCGGAACCTCAAAAGTAACTCGATGCGCAATGTTTGATTCATCTAAACTCTTAACGCCTCCGCCTATAGAAAAAACCGATAATGTAGCCTTTCCACTTGCCTCTGAGTCCGTGCTCTCTTTAACTTGAATGGCAATATCGAATTTAATTGCTTGCTTCTGGGGCTTTACTTTGTAGGTCTCGAAAGAAACATCAACCTCGTCAGGTAGAGGGTTAACTGCGCCACCAAGTTCAGAAACTGAAGAACTTGCCTCATTTACGCCTTTGGCAATTTGTACCAAAGTTTCTTTAACAAACTCATCTAACTGCATTTTTAAACCTAATCTCATATGGTAATCGGTGAGATTTTATCAGTCGTTTTACCCGTTGCATAATAAACTTTTAATTTGAAAACTAGCACGTTAGCTTGCGACCTGTGAGTAATGATAGCTAGGTAGAATCCTCCCGTTATACAGCTCGGGAATTGACACAAACAGCATTGGAAGAATTGATAACTTTTAGTAAGGGAAAAGCCCATAAACAGGATGTGAATGAGTAAAAGGTCTATCCAACAATAGAGCACTCCTGAGTTAAGAAGTGCCCTCTGTGAAGGTTCTGGACAGAAATATTTTAGGCGTGCTGGTCTAAGCCATTTCCAGCAGATTAGAAAAAGTATCTTG
>NZ_JBFRTR010000095.1:54295-55260 GCF_041474215.1 Vibrio sp. 10N.222.52.C12 | reverse complement strand
ACGTATTACGGTATCTTGAAAACCCATAACTAAGTGGCATGCATTATGATTATGATACGTGATTTCTTTTTTATGATTATTCTGTTTCGCCTGATAGGAAACTACTGTAGCTATGCTTTCACCATACAGGCTGTACACCTCTGCATGCATAACTGAGTGTTTAAAGCTATTCGACAAATCATTAATACAACGCAAAAAACCTGTTTCATCACGCCTAAAGTCAATTCCATCACCGACAATAACTTTTTCAAAATCGGTTTGAGGGTTATTGTTAGTGCTAAGTGAGCCGATTTGACTTACTTTAATGTGCTTACTAGACGTATAAGCAGCAAAGTCTGTGAGTATATACGACAGCTGAACCAAGCGATCTATAGTTGTTCTCATATGACTAACCAACTCTTCGCACAAAAAGTGATACTTATATTGATTACTTTCGTGTTCTTCATACCCTTTTAGAGAAGGGGGAGGTCCATCTAGAGGGTACTGACTTAGCTTATAAACATTGTTTATACAGCTCTCATAATGCTCTACTAACTCTTTGTACTTGCGCTGAACAACCCTTACTTTCTGACAAATTTCAGTGATTATTAAATTACTATTACAAATCATGGGCAGAGATGGGTAGTTAGGAAATGCCCAACCAAACCCATATATCAATATTGGCGTGTATGTTATCGAATTTCGACCTGCGTCATAGTTGTATTCAACTGTAGGCTTAGGGCGCCAAATATTGTCTTCAACAATAACCCATCTACCATTTTTATAAATTGGAATGTACCCATCCAAACAGATCAGAAAAGGCGGCTCTAATTCAGTACAATCAGAGGGAGTACCCCAAAGACCATTTCGAAAATGAACAGTCTCAGTCCCTAGATATAACCCCGTATGGATTTCAAATCTATATACTTGCTTCGTTTTTTCCATATGATGCCTTGATGCCACGTTAAAGTAGTGAGCAACGCCAC
>NZ_JBFRTR010000095.1:0-53638 GCF_041474215.1 Vibrio sp. 10N.222.52.C12 | reverse complement strand
TAGTGAGCAACGCCACCACTAGAACTAACCATACTACCCTAAACACAAAACCCAACGATTAACACTAAAATGCCAAGTGTTGGGAATCTGTCTTAAACGTTTGTTAAATGGAACTTTCGTATACTTCAAAATATTCCTTTGCGATACCCATATTAAGCTCTGTATAAAGGTTATAGATATCGCTCCACTCCCATCCTCGTGAAGGACCAGATTCGACTGTCGTTGTTAAGAAAAAATCAATAGCATGTGGATGAGAAGGGGAATTGAGATACGACCAAATAATAGTTACCGAAAAGTTTTCAAACTGAATCGTACGATTGTTTGACGGATGCTCATCATGAGGCGTGAAAGGTTTATCTTTGTCACTCACAACTAGCATAAAGCGTAATTGATCATTATCAGGAGTGTACGAGCCAAGACTCAGCACACTATCAGCTTCATCAATGTCTGCGGTATATCGCTCATTGGACAGGTCACCACAAACTCTAAATAACGCAGGTCCATACGTATTCGAAGTTTTTATCGCTCCAGTTATGTGTGCTTGAGTTTCTTTCGTACCATCTTTGTAGTTGGTAGTTCGCTTAATCATGTTATTTTCTGAGCTTTTATTGCTATTGTGAACAGAAATATATTTATCTGCAGCAACATATTCCTCTTCTGGTCGCGTACTAACCAAGTCGCGTAAATCCTCTGAACGGTAGATACGACCATTCGAAGCGATATGAATGTTCAAATCAAAATTATTTTGATTCTCAGTAATCGACACTACTGTTTTTTTACAGCCTTCGACATCAATCGTAATTCTTGTTTTCATTGATACTCCAGTTCCATTTAACACCACCTAAATCATTGTGCTATAACCACTAAACTGACTTTAAGGGACGGCAACAAGCGTTATGAATCACTCTTAAGGTTCTTGTTACATTTTTAGTAACACGAGCACTTATTCTTGGGTCCACCACAGTAACCACAAAACTTCTCACTTGTGTTATACCCTGAAGCAATTCGGACATGCTTTATATGATTAGGTTTAAATTCGACTCCGCACATACGACAAAAGTTATGACATTGCTTTTCATATGATTCGCAGTAGGAACATTTATGGTTAGGGTTCATTAGTTACTCCCTTCTTTAATTTCAGTGAAAGTATAATCCACACCACCATTCCATCGTTCTAGCTCCTTACCACAGCCATAGCAGTTAAATCGCCCTCTTTCGCGAACTGGCTGCTCATACTTGATAACACTATATTTTTTACCACATCCATCACATGTAACTTGATACTTTGTTTTATCCCAGGTTGCCATATCCCTTGTTCCTTAAGCTTAAATACTGATTGAAAATATAACGCCCGTTTAAGGGGTAAGTGAACGTGTGCCATGTTTAAGCGAAGCGGGTTCGGCATGCGTTTACGAATCCGACTTGATACTAAGCCTTTTTTCTGAGCTCAGCTCTTAGGATTCCTTTCAGGTTGTCATTTACTGGTTTAACCAAATCAGTCCAATTTCGAACCAACTCAAACCAAAATTTTAATAAATCTTTAGGTTGGTTTTGTTTAGTCAGTTCTCCGTCCAATTTATTGACACTATCGAAAAGTTCTTCCGCTCGGTGAAGTGCTTTTACGTAGTACTGCTCAATTGAAGAAAGCGCCTGAACCAATTCCTCTTCTAGTTCTGCATCAAAATAAATTGAAAGTGTTTCAACACTCTTCTTTGTGGTGTGAATTTTGGAGAAAGACGTACTAAACGCTCCAAATATTGAGCGAAGACCAGAAGTATATCTTTCCTTACAAAGTTGATACTCAGGAATATCGACAAACTCCCGAACTTCCCCGATACCATCACCAAGATCCACAATTTGGGAATGTAGTGACTTTATAGCCTCAACTCTATCCTGCTCATATCTCTCGAACTTTAGGTTATGTTGATAGACTTCTTTGTCCAAATCACTTTTTGCTTGTTGCTTTTGAAGTTCAAATTCATGAGTCACTTGACTCTTCAGTTTGTCGAATTGATGATTTAATAACTTTTTTGCCAAATATGTAACTATTGCTGCACCAGAAAACGTACCAAGTAAAATTGAAGTCAAAGTATCCATAATTATCCTAAAACTCAGAGGCATAACATTCTTAATAACAGGCAGTCTCATTTTCCCGCCAACCTGAACCTCAACAATCACCCCATAAGCCACTGAAAAATAAAGCAAATAAATCAATCCATGTATTCTATCATCACATAAAAACGCGCCAGCGTGTTATCTAAGATATGATCATCACAAACCCTTGATAAACAATGACTGACTAAAACCTTTATCGACAAAGTGAGACTAAGCACTTATCAAAACAAGCCAGCGTTGTGATAATCACTATTGTCAATTTCAACAATAAAAAAGGCGACCCTGAGGTCGCCTTTGCTTTTCTAAATCACCGCCTTCATGACAGTGGTAATAACTTTCCCGATTACCGCGAACTCGTCGAGTTTCTCCTCATTCACGATAAACGAATCATATTCTTCTTTGTTGTCTGAGATGACGTTATAGCCCTCGGCCATGATGTCGTACTTCAGGCGCTTTATATAAACGTGCTTACCAATGCGAACAACATAGACACCATGCTTTACTGGGTGATCGAGTTCTCGCGTATCGACTAATACTTCATCGCCGTCACTCAAAGTATCTTCCATTGAGTCACCGTGGCAAATGATGATACGAGCATCTTCTTCTGTCAGGCCGAAACGTCTTAACCATAAGCAAGGCAGGAATTCGGTTCTAAGTTGGTATTCGGTATCGTTTTGAGCACCAAACCCACAAGACGCATAAACGTTGTACACAGGTACAGCGCACATATCGCCTATTTGAGAAGTGGCTTTCACAGACTTAACATTCGAAATCTCTGTGACATTGCCATCGGTATTGCGAGAAGCTCGACTAGCAACTTGCTGGCTAGTTTGGCTGCTACCAATATCAACGTGCCCTACTGACGTCGAAGTTTCGCTAGGTGTTGATGCAGTTAATAGATATTCCGCTTCATCAAGATCCGTGACGTATTTCTCAATCAGCTGTTTTTTTACATCTGGGTGGAAATTAGAAATATGGTATTCAAATACTTTGCTAGAAGTAGCACTTTGTCTTGATAACCAATTGTTACGTCTACCTTTTTGGGAGACGCCAGTCACTGATTTAGGCATTCCATCCAAACCCACTAAATCCGAACTTAGAAACCACTCTTTCACATAAACACCAATAAACACCGATAATCACTTGACATAGTCACTATCTGGGTGCACCATTCACATAAACACGAACAAACAAGATGTTTATCTAACACATTCGCCAAGAACAAAGATAAACACCAATTAACTAAGAACTATAACACGTCAGTGCTGTAGTGAGAATGAGGATAACTATATGAGCATGGATATTCACTACGGGCTTCAAGCAATGTTTGGTAAGCCGATTGTTCAATTAAGCGAAGTTTCAGAATCATTTTTCGGAATGAAGTATGCGACGGCTAAAGCCAAAGTTAGCAGCCATGAATTCCCTATTCCTGCCTTTCGTCTCCATGAAGAAAGTGAAGCTAACAAAGGTACGAAAGTTCCGTTGTTGATTCGAGTTAACGACCTTGCTGATTACGTTGTAAGAAAACACGAGGAAGAGCGAGCAAGGATGGAATCCATCTACGGAAAGTTTCATCGTCATTAATATCCACCTTCGAAGCTAACCACTTTTCTTATGTTTCATAGTGAGTATCAGACATGGAAGTGAACCAGACAATGTGCGTCTTTTTAGCGGATGTACAAGAACAGTACAACGAAGCATGCAGTTTGTTTCGAGCACGACACCGTAACGAGCTAACAGACATAGCCAAAGCTTGTGGCCTTCGTTCAAACATGTTGCGTAACAAGCTGAATATCGAGCAACCGCACGTACTTTCTTTACCTGAAATGGTGGCAATATCTAAAGCTACGGATGACTACGTAATTTTAGAAGTTGTACTTCGCCAGTTAGGGCTAGTGACCGCTCATATTCCTGAAGGTGAAAGAGAAACGTTTATCAAACGTGCTCTAGACAACTCAGTGGTTGCAGGAGAAATCTCTCAGCTTGCGTTAGACACGGCAGGCCAAAGAGCCCTACCTCGCTCAACTCGAAACTCAATTATCAAAACGGCACAAGCTGGCATTAGCAACTTGGTGCTACTCATCAACGACCTAGAAGACCGCACAAGTGGTGCACACCCTTTCTTATGTATGGGTGTGGACTTGATAGCCAACGGTGCGCCTTTACCTGGTCTTACTTAACTTTCTACAGGGGTGTAGTTATGAAAACGAACAAAACTAAACACATCATGCTTGACTTGGAAACTATGGGAAACGGCAGCTGCGCTGCGATTGTCTCTATTGGTGCCGTCATTTTTAACCCTATCAATGGTCAGCTAGGTGCTGAGTTTGAAGAAGTGATTAACCTAAATAGCGCTGCCTATTACAGTGATATTGATGCACCGACTGTAACTTGGTGGTTATCACAAGGTGATAAAGCTCGTGCAATCTTCCTAAAAGAAACGCCAAAGTCTTCACTTAAAGATGCCTTGCTTGAGTTTAACCAATGGTTAGCTGATTTGGGTGAATCAAAAGATATCTGTTTATGGGGCAATGGCGCAGGCTTTGACAATGTGATCCTAATGAACTCTTTCAAAGCGACTCGCATTCGTCCTAATTTCATTCATTGGAATGACCTTGATGTGCGAACCATTGTGAGAATGGGCCGTGACCTTTTAGGTATCAACCCCAAAGAAACGTTAGTTCGTGAGGGTGTTCATCATTCTGCCTTAGATGATGCGAAGTTTCAGGCTAAGTATGTTTCTGAAATTTGGGGCACGTTTTATATGGTGGCGAGCTATGCCGCTGATACACAAGCTGCGTTAGAAGCTGAGGTGACAGAATGAGTTACCAAAATGCCCACAACCACATGTTTAACCAGTCGTGTGAACAAATCGTTGAACGCTTTAAAAGCGCTAACCAAGAACAGCAGCAAGATATTCTGATTCAGCTCGATGCTATCGCAAAGAAGCAAGATCTTATCGCAACCCACCGAGCTCAAGAAGATGTCTTGGCCGATATCAAAGAAGCAATGAAAGAAGAACGTGCTCGTGTGTTCTTTGGCTATTCGTTCCCTAGTTGGTATCGCAACGGTTCGATCGAACAAGTTTCACAGCTTCACCACTGGACGAGCTTAGATATGGGTAACCGCCACCTGTTTCTTGAAATGCTTGGTCTACGTGACCTAGGCCACTTTGATGATGAAGCGTTATATCAATTCGAACAGTTTTGTTTGTCAGCTGTGGGAGCGAACTGATGCTGAGTTATATAGCGGTAACTTTGAACAGCGGTGGCGGCGTGGTTCGTCACGCTGAAACAAATGAGGTAATGAACCTTCACTTAGGCGAGTTTGATACGCCAAAACTTGCAATTGAGTCAGCATGTGAGGCGTTGAACTGCGAACACGTTATGAATGGCGTGATCATCAGAGGTAATCACACTGGCGGTCACATGATTATGGACACACAGGAGTTTAGCGAATTATGAGTTTTTACAAGCAAGCGCAAAAACAAGCAGTAGCGATAAAAATTGGTGACCGCTTCTTCTGTGGTTTTGGGAAGAAGCAGCGAGTTCAAACAGCTTGGAGCCTTGCAGGAGCAAGCCTGTATTTGAGTGTTTATGACGAGAAGGTAAAAGAGATTCTCGCTACGTTAGAAGAAAAGAAGAAGAAACCAGAAGTGATATTTGTCGAGGTGGCAGCATGAGTGATGTGACTTTTAGACCAGCTAAATCGACGGCTGACTTGCCTATCACTTCTCCAATACACAAGCCCTGCCCTGATATGGCGGGCATGGAGAACCCAGATCCAAAGAAACGAGAGCGAGCGCGCTTTTTAGTGTCGAAGTTGCGCGAAAAACACGGCATTAAAAAGCGTGTTAAGGGCAACTCTCAGCCAATGAATTATGTGTGTAGTGAAAACGGGTGCGCTGAACCTTGGGGCTCGGTAAGTAATGCGAATCCAGGGGATGTGAAGCAATAAGCGATGAAGATTGAAACTCTGTACCATGTGGCCGGAGCCGTCCGGCCTATTGATGAAGTTAAAACTGCTAATGCCAGCTATGAAGCTGGTTTTTTAGGTTCCAAAATTCCTCACTACACAGAATACGAGCAACAATTGCTCGATTCTGGCGTAGTTAAATCTCTTCCTGTTTACGACCGTGTTTTTAACCAAAAATCAAAACACGTTACAGATGTTAAGTTGGCAACTGAACATTTCAAAAGGCTAAATTCAAACTCCAAACCCGACCGCGAAGCGGCGGCCGAAAGGCCGGAGACACTAGGCTTGTCCAAGGGCGCAAAAGTCCGACACGAGAAAAAGCGTTTAAAGTTGGCTCGAATCAACAAGCGTGTGAAGGTTATTGGGCAGCCCATTGGCACCAAGACAGAACTTGATAGCCGAATGGGCCATGAAAGCTTTGATGCGTTATACGCAAGTACAGAGCGAAATACCGCGCGAGTTTTGCCACTGAAGCATGAGAAAAGGCCCCCTTTCGAGAGGAAGCTCTCCCCTATCTCTCTTCAACTGCAAAAACGAGAATGGTCTGGGCAAATGCGCGCTCAAATTGTTACCCAAACGCCTGCAGGAAATGCACCCGAAGCCAATTCGGGTACTCGTTATACGGAAAAGCTAACACCAAAGAGCGTTTCTAACATGTTTGAAAGTGGTGCATATGTCGCCCAATGTCATGAAGGGTTTACTACATTTCTAACTTTGACTTTTACACCGGCACAACGTCACGCCATTTTTGGCGCAATGGACGAAGGCATCGATGCTGACGGCCCATTTACTCCAGTAGAGTTTGAAAGAGATACCGGTGATCTTATTCCTGGCAAAGACGGCCTGTATACACAGTTACCCAAACAACCATTCAAAATCATTAAACCACTCGACACCAGTATTGGGCGCGAAACTTCCCGCTTTCTCGATGGCAGCAAAAAGATGTTTCACCGAGGTTGGTACACGGAGGATGGTGACTACGTTCCTGGGCAGTTCAAAGCGAAACCTTCACCGTTTGGCCCTGATAGAGAGAAAGCTGATTTTCATTATATGTGGGTAGCCGAAAGCCCAATGAATGAAGATGGCGAACCCAACCCACACGTTCACCTGTTGTTGAAGTGGACGGTCGATAAAAAGTATTTCAAAGACTGGGCCAAACGTTTGGAGTCGCTATGGGGTCATGGCATGGCTCACATCGAAAGAATTAGACAGCCGAAAGCAGCCAGCACTTATCTCATCAAAGCGGTGGGCTACGCGGCCAAAGGTAATAACGCTGACCAAGGTTTAATTAAGGGGAATCGTTACAGCATAGCAAGAGTCTCACGCGCACCAAGTTGGGAAACACTCGCCTCGTTTGAAGCCGACAATATTACGGCTGTGATTCGAGAGTTGGGTTACAAGCTTGAGCAGTGGAAAAAACCTTTGCTGCGAACAATCTCACGTATCAATAAGCAAAAAGCTCAAACCGTGAAAGCATCGAGTATCGCCAAGCAACAAGGCAAGCCTGAAGATCTCCTGAAAAAACTGCAATCGCGAATTATTCGCTTAGAACATGCGGCCAAGAAAACCACGCAAGAAATGAAGTCTCGCCAAATGCATGCTTCTAGTGGTAACCGGTTCTCGATAACTTTTGACGGCGACGAAGCCAAAGAACGGATGGATAACTTCTTGATGTGGGCAGCTGGTGCTAGAGGTTGGTCGATGACTTGTCGTGATATCGATTGTAGCGATTTAAAACAAGCAGCAGATGAAACTTATCAAGCGCAATATCACCACTTTTTAGAACGGCGGGCTTATTGGCGATCGGTTCTTGGCGAACCTTACATACCCGAAGAACCCGATGAGGATGAAGTGAGTTATTGGCAAAGTGCCAAAGCGGATTATTTAGAAGGGAGATTACAATAATGCTAGTGACATGCCCCAAATGTGAAAGCAAAACTCGTATAGCGACCTCGCGTTCCATCAGTTCAGAAACGCGAGAGCTGTACTGCCAATGTTTAAACCTAAATTGCGGGAAAGTGTTTGTAGCGCATACCTCGTTCTCTCATTTCATTGAACCGACAGGCCAAAAGCCAAGCTCAGAACTACAGCCCGAGTTGTGCAAAGGTGATGTGAACCAGATGGAGATTTTCAGCGACTGAATTGCATGAGCCTTCTGTTTTATAACATAATGTTACATAGCATCAATTAGAAAGCATCCTTATGAAACAGTTCCTAGAAAATATAAATTGGTTTGACGTCGTACCAACTACTATGTCGGCTTTTGCTGCAATAGCGGCAGCATATGCAGCCATTGTTTCTATGCGTGTTAGCAAGCAGTCGAATTCAATTGCTGAAATGACAGCAATTGCAACTCATCACAACTCTGCAGCCTCAACATACTTTGACGTTGTGAGTGAACTATCTAAAGAAACTAAACCTCTTAAAGAGTTGAGCTATAGGCTGTGGAATGACTGGTCTCAAGAAATTGGACACAAAGACAATAGAAACCTAGGTGGTGTAAACCCTAGACCTTTACGTCATGTACTATCTGACTCTAGTGAAATGTTAGCAACTTACGGCATGTTATCGAAGAACTGGGGGCCTATTACGAGCAACGCAATACTCTCTGTCATTAGACATAGTATTGGAGAAATGAACGACACCGAATACAAGTCACTATTAAAGGCTGCAGATGGCGAATATCAAGATTTTGGTGCTACATTTGGTACCCCCTCTGTTTCCAATAAGATATCTTCTGCACCTGCCTTTCGCTTTGCATGCTATCAGTTGTTAAAACGCGTAGAGACCGAAGATTGGGTTAATATATGGGAGAACTCGTGGCTCGAAAATGGTTGGTTAGCTCGATACAAGAAGGAATATTTACGGATTAAACCTATTCTTGAGAACGCCCTTGATTCCCTAAACAGAGAAAGAGCAAAATTAGCTCATACATCATTCCCATTGGATGTTAATCCCGAACTTTTCATCAAGTACGAAAACGCATTAAATACAATCCATCACCTAATTATAGACGGCGATCCTAGTAGCTTAGAAAGCTATCGAGACTGGCCTTATAAAGATGAACTATGCAGGTTGGTTATGTGCTCTATGGCCATAGTGACTGTAACACGTAAAAATGTAGACATACTTAAATCTAACTCTACCGTCGCAACGTACTAAACATCTCCTCGATACACGCCAAGTAATGTATATGAGTAATATCTTAAGGCAGTAATTATGAACTGGAAAGAATACGAAAGCTTTGTTCAAAGGCTTCAACAAGCAATGATTCACTCAGAACCTTACTTACAACAAAAAAACATTACCGTTGAAAAGAACAAAAAGATCATTGATAACGCCGGAATAGAACGAGAGTTCGACCTCTATTGGAAATATGAACTGGCTGGTATTACATATGAAACCGTTATCGAATGTAAGCACTACAGTAGTACGATTCAGGTCGGACTAATAGATGCTTTTGTGGGAAAGTTATCAGATTTACCCCAACTAATTCCAGTATACGCAACAACAATGGGCTACCAATCTGGTGCCGAAATAAAAGCAAAACAACATAACATTGAACTGTTAGTTGTAAGAGAGCAGTCGGATGCAGACTGGGTAGCACATGATGGTATACCGCTAATTAAACAAGTTGGCATTCAAGTGCACGTTATAAGTCCTCCAATTATTACTTCGTTTATGCCCATGATAGATAAAGAATGGGCTGAGTGTGAATTCCCCGATGGCTTCCCAGAGAACTCACAACTGATTGGCCTGAATAATGAAATGTTTTTGCAGAATGAGCATTCAAATATGAGCTTGTTGGAACTGGCAAGTACATTGAAGCCATTAGATAGCCGAGAATATGGTGATTATGAAGATACGGTTATGTTTGACGGGTGGCTTCTACATAAGAAAGAGGCATTGAAGCTAAAGGCGTATCGAATAAATTACAGCGTCCCTAAATCGCACGCCATAGAAATGCTCATCGATTTCTCTAAAGAACTAGATGGCGTAATTGAGTATATAAACCGAGGTATAAAGAAAACCGTCTTAAAAAGAGGTGGTATTAAGGAAGAAAAGTTACCCAACTGATTAATTCCCAAAAACGCACAAAAACGATCTCCGACGATCTCTAAATCCCCCATCTAAAACAGCCCTCGATGTAGATACATCGGGGGCTGTGTTCCAATACAACTACCGAAATGAAATGCGGTTCTAAGATCGCATAATTGCAGTGTGGAATTTTGGTGTGGAGGGGTGGGTGAGTCCGAACAGGGCCTGAGCGCCCTACTCCATCACTAATTTTATTCTCGCTGCCTAATTCTGATTTTCTTCTGTAGTTGGTGGCTTTTTGATGTGGGAACGACAGTACGAGCACGCTAGATGGAATGGGCTTAAGCTCAACATCCTATCGACCGCCTTTGATGGTGGTAAGCGCTTGCAAGTCAGCGAAATCCCCTACTCTGACCTACCACACATCAAAGTCATGGGAACAAAAGCCCGAACTTACACGATTGAAGCGGTGTTTGTGGGTTCCAGTTCTCTGGCCGATGCTAATGCCCTCATTGAAAACCTAGAAGCAACACCAACTGGCGAGCTAGAGCATCCTTGGTTGGGTGAGCTGCCGCTTGTCTTTGAAGACGTATCTCAAAGCATCAGTACCAAGAAAGGCATGGTCACGCTGAGTCTGAAGTTTGCTCGCGCTGGCTCTTCCCCATCAATCATTGCTCCTACTTCAGTTCGTACAAAAACGCAGGCCAACATAGTCGAGAGCTTGTCGAAACGTTCTTTCGTAACAGAAGTAAACGGCTTGGATGTATCGGACATTCACAGGGTTCAGAGTGATGTCACCAGCGCATTGAACGTGTTGGTCGACATCACCAACCGTTTGAACCTCGAAGATGAAAACCTTCAAGACATTAACTACGCCATCAATAAAGCATTTTCGGCAGTGAGTAGCCTCAGCACCAACCCAACTGAGTTTGCTGATCTATTTTCTACGTCAGTGAATGCGGTCGCCGATGGTGTTCAAGCTGAGCCTAATTCAAGTAATGAATCGGTAGACAACTCGCGCAGTGCTCAAGCTTTGCTGTTAAATGAAGTCAGACCGGACACGCCAACTCAGCACCACAATGTACAAATGGTGACGGGCGCGGTGAAGATGAACAAAGACATCACGCACCTAGAGAAAGGCGACCGCTTTGATATTACGCAATCGGCTAAGCAGCCTGAAACCATCAAGAATGATCTGTCTACTTTGATTGTCGGTATCGAAGAGCGCATCAAAGACACCACCCAGGTGTCGACGCTTGAAAGCATTGAGCTGTTCGACGCAGTCTCGACATTGAAAAGCAATGTGAAGGTTCAGCAAGATAAGGTGGTCAGCGGTACTGCGCCCCATAGAACGGTGCAGTCACCACGCTTTCAATCTGCGCTGACGATTGCGCACGATGAGTTCACTCAAGAAAAAGTCATCACGAAAATGAATGCACTGCAGCACCCGCTATTCATTCGTGGTGACATTGCAGTGAGGGATGTGTCATGAACACGCTAACGATGCACATTGATGGCAAGCCGAGAGCCTTCTATCAAGCGAATCTCAACTACTCCATTGAACAGCTGGCCCACACGTTCAGTTGCTCAATTGAGCCTATGAGTATTGAAAGCCCGTTATCGGTCGAGTTCTTCCTTAACGACAAGTCGATTCTGATTGGTCAGGTTGATGGTGTGGATTCCAATACCGATTCAAGCGCTCACGCTGTTTCCATTTCTGGCCGCTCGAAGAGTGCCAACATGATTGATTCACGCATCACGATGGATGCACTTTATAACTTGAACGTGGAAGAGTTACTTCGTCATATCGCCAAGCCATTTGGTTTGAAAGTGAAAAGCCTGGTGAAGAGTATGCCGGTCATCCCTGAGTTTCAGATAAATGCAGAATCACCCGTAGAGAACGTGGCGCAATTGATTCGAGAGCAAGGCTTTATGTTGGTTGAGCGCAATGGCGTGTTGATCATTGAAAACACCGCGCATGCAACTATCAGTAACATCGGTCTAGAAACGGGCAACAACATCGACAGCCTGAACATCAAGCGCACCTTCAATCAGCAATTTCACACCATTGATGTGCAAGGCCAGTGGGATGACGCAAGCGCACAGGTCATCAATCCAAACATCGAGAGCTCACGCACCATGGTGATCACCTGTGACCAATTACAAAACCGTGAAGCTTGCCTGTCTCGTGCTAAATATGAGCGCAACCTCGCCATTGCACAAAGCCTGACAGCATCAACCTCGATTGCCGACATATTCCCTGAGTTAGCCATTGATGGCTTAAACCGAGTAATTCGAGTCGCTGACCAAGAGCAAAGCTTCAGTGAGATGTTGGTGATCAAGTCGCTTGGCCTATCAGTGTCTGAAAGCTCTACAGAAACATCGGTTGAACTTTTTAGGCCGTTTAAGGAGCAAAGCTATGTCTAGTGCTCTGCAGCAGCAACAGCGATTAATGGCCAGAATCAAAAACGTGATTGGCACCGGCACTGTCACAGGTGCAACCACTGGCCGATTACAAATCAAAACCGCGACAGGACGAACTAACGACAAGATAAAACGGGTGCACAACTACGGGTTTATGAGCCATCCATTACCAGGGGCGAAAACTTACAACCTGTTCATTGGTGGAACCACATCTCGCGGCATCACCGTGAACGTTGAAGACGAACGTCACCAAATAGAGTTGCAGCCTGGTGAAGTCGCGATACTTGATGACAAAGGCAACCTTGTTCATTTCACGCAACAAGGCATCAAGATAAACGCCTGCGCAAAGTTAGAAGTCATATCGGCACAAGAGACCACAGTGAACGCAACGGCCGTGAACGTTACTGCACCTAAGTCCAAGTTTTCTGGTGATGTAGAAATCGGCGGTAATCTGAAAGTAACAAAGAACGTTGATGTCACCGGTTCTGTGGGTGGTTCATCCGGTACGTTCGGCGGAGTGAAAGTCGAGAAACACGACCACGACTACAAAGACGACGGGACAAACAGAACAACCAAGGGGCCAAATAAAGGATGAGTCATTTCAATTTAACCGCCCTGACAGCACCACTCAGCTCTAAAGAAGGATTAACCCATGCTGTGCTTCAGAGTGTTTACAACTATGCCGAATCGACTCAAAACGATCGCGCCCGTATGGCAAGCAATGAGCGTGGCGGCACTTGGAGCAATGAGTTGATAAACGTGGTCGGCTCTCGTGACTGGACACTCAAGCGAGCAAAGCTCACCGACGAAACATTAAGCCTTGCTAAACGGTTTTGTGAAGAGTCACTCGCTTGGCTCATTACCGACGGCCACGCCAAAGCAGTTGAAGTTTCAGTATGGCGAGAGAAGCCAACCCAAATGGGTCGCAATGTGATGATCACCCTAACCGATGGCTCTCAGTTCGATGTTCCACTTTCAAAGGTTAACCAATGAGTACACAACGAAGCCTAGATGATTTGATAGCTCGCGCAGAAGCCAATCTGGTGTCTGCGACAGGGCAAAACAACCCAGCAACCAAAGGGATAGCCGCTGCCATTGCGGGTGTCAGCTATGGGCAATATGGTTATCAAGATTTGCTGTTCAGGCAGCTGCATCCAGAGACTTGCTCTGAAGAGTGGTTATACCTACACGCCAATCGCCATAAAGCCCCTCGACTACTGCCAACATTCGCAACGGGTCGAGTGCAGTTCACAGAGCTTGGCGGAACGGTGGTGATCAAAAAAGGCACCCGCTTAACGCATGCCAATCACGAGTATGAAACCACCAAAGAACAATACAGCAATGCTCCGGTCGAAGTCATCGCGCTTAAATCGGGTATTGATAGCAACTTACCTGCAGGCGCAATACTGACGCTAAGCAAAGGGCTCAGCGGAATTGATCCAAACCGTGTGGTTTCACAAGGCGTGACAGGTGGCGCGAACATTGAAGAACTCAAGCACTGGCGTTCAAGAGTGATCGTAGCGTTTGAGAAGAACGAGCTCATCGGTAAATCAGAAGATTACCAAGCCTGGGCCGTGTCTGCTCACTCCGATGTGGACTTTGCCTGGGCGCTCGACAACACCCCACAGCGAGGCATGGTGGAAGTGTATATCGGTGCGCGAGAAAACAACCCGACCTTAAGCGCAGGAGTGGTCAAGTTAGTGCAAGACACCTTTGAGCGAAATCGACTGGCAGGTTGTCACCCAATCGCTCATCTACCGAACCAAGTGCCACTCAACATCGAGATACAAGGCATTCAAGACCAAGCCATACGTAATGATGTAGTCACCGCACTGGAGAATCTTGTGAAAGGGAAAATGGGCAAAATCGACCCGGTAACCCAAAAGCCGGAATCGATCACCAACACTGAAATTGTATTAACCACTTCAACCGTGACCAACAACTTCATTGTTCGATCCCCTATTGGTGAGGTCGCCATTGATAAAAACCAGATACATGTACTAGGAGGCGTAACGTGGACACCGCCGACTTAATTATTAACTACAGTGCCGGTGATTTTGAAAACGCCTACCGTGGGCTATTACCTAAAGGCGAATATTGGCAAGACACCGAGAACGTCGAGCTGGCCAACACCATCAAAGGCATGGCCAAAGACTTCAAGCAAACCCATGACGATATTGAACTGTCGCTATTAACCGAGTTTGAAGAGCAGCAGTTTGGTTGGAAGATTTCAGACTATCAACGGCTCTTGATGACGATGGGCTCCCAAGGTGTGGTGTTTGATGAAAGAGCGAATCCAAACCTCATCAAGATAAACCTGTTCAGTTACAACAATGACGCAGCTTTTAAAGCGCTAGAAGAAAAACGACTGCCGCACACCGAGTTTCATTGGATTTATCCGTTTGATGCAAAGACACAATTTGAACTGGCTACGGCCTTAACCATGAAGCCAGAGTTTAGCTCTCAGCTTGAATTAGATGCTGAAGCCCCTTTTCTGTGCTGCACCGCCATAACTTGGCAACTTGAAATAGGAGACATCGTATGAGCACGCTGCAAGGTATCCCAACTCAGCACGGGATCAGCATTCTCAAAAGTAACCTAAAACAGACCGCGAAAAAGTTTCAGCTGATTGGAGCATTAACCCACAACGCGCCAACTGCGAGCTTGTCCGTTTTCCATACAGACACAATCGAAGCCAGTTATTACGATGACAATGGCGTACTGACGTTTGTGTTCAACCTACCGATTGAAACGCACTTCAATGAGTACCTCTATCAAATCAAGATTATAGATACCTCAGACCAATCAATCGTGGATTGCCAAACCCCAGTGATTGCCTTGGCAAGAGGCATCGGCGGCATGGTCACGCTAAAAGCTGCGGTTTCGGGGCAAGCTGGGCAGGTCATTTTTAAGCACAATCAGTACGTGACAGAAACGGAGTTGTTGGGGCTTCATTTCTCTAAGTTAAAAAAGGAGCTGTTAGCACTGCGTTGCGGTGAGATTGAACACTTTGACGACCCAAACCCGCGAGCTGGATGGGTGGATTTAGATGGAGGTATCCTATCAAGAGCAACCGATGCACAGCTTTGGGCTCATGCTCAACGGACGGGCTTGTTGATAAGCCAAGCTACGAAAGATTCAGATAAGAAAAAATACGCAGCGTATTGGGGAACCGGTGATGGTTCAACCACATTCACCAGACCTAACCCCCACTTAGTCGGGGCTTACACACGTGCGACTCCAGCAGGTGTGGCGCATGGTACGTATCAGGGTGATGCTATTCGTAACATGCAAGGTTTAATTTCAGGGGCGTATGGTGATGGTTCGTTTGACGCGGGGAATGGTGTTTTCCAGTTAACAGAACCTTCCACTAAAAGTTTCGGAGGCCCTAGCCATGTATCCAGTCAAGGTAAGTATAACAACTTTTATTTTGATGCAAGTAGATCAGTCCCTACCGCAAACGAAAACCGCCCTCACTCAATCAACTACGCTGCCAAAATTCACAGAGGATGGATGTAATGAAAACAGCCTATTTCTACGATTGCGATACATTTGAATACATCGGTCAGCGCCCAGTCCATAAAATTGATGGTTATGAAGATTATCTATTGCCGCAGCTAGCCACGTTCATTGAAGTTCCAGAGTTCGATTCAGAAACCGAACAAGCCAAGTTTGATGAGCAAAGCCAAACGTGGGCGGTAGAACCTAAGTTTATTGAGGTTACGGCTTATCATAAGCAGACTCATAAAACCAAAGACTTTGATGATGCGTCTTTAATCACAGGCGACTACACAAAAGACGAGCCAGTAACTCAATGGGATGAGTGGATTAACAACGCTTGGGTCACCAACCAAAGCAACAAGTACGTTGCCGAATACAACATCACTGACGAGATAAGACGACAGCTTTATTCTCGTATGTGTGACCCACTAATTGCAGAAGCTCAAATCAAACGATTAAGCGGCAACAAAGCAGAGGCCGACATTAGCGAGGCTCAAGCCTTAGCGGCGAGAGCAAAGATCCAAGCAGAGCACCCTTGGCCAACACCGCCTACCAACTAACCCCAACCCTATTCAAACCCAGCTATCACGCTGGGTTTTCTACATTTTCCATCTAGAATTCGCCCCAATATCCGCCACTTAACCACCACGGTAAACTAAGCCTAGTTCATTACATTAGGTCGCCAGTATGGAAACGTTAGCCACAACACTGATTAAGAAGCATGAAGGTCTTCGGCTTAAGCCGTATCGATGCAGCATAGGAAAACTCACCATCGGTTATGGCCGCAACCTTAGTGACAACGGCATTACCCTAGAAGAAGCCGAACAGCTACTTCAGCACAATATTGACGAAGTGATTGAACAGGCTCAAACCTTACCTTTCTTCAGTGCTCTGAATGAAGTTCGCCAGGCTGTAATTGTCGACATGATCTTCAATATGGGCTTGCCACGTTTTCAGAAATTCAAAAAGACCATTGCTCTCATTGAACAGCAAGCTTGGCAGGCGGCCGCTAATGAAATGTTAAACAGTCGCTGGGCAAGACAGGTGGGTAACCGCTCTCAAACACTCAGCGACATGATGCGTTATGGAACTGAACCAACACAAAAGTAAGGAATGGTTATGAACTTTATTACCGGAATTTTAGGTAAAACCCTATGGGAAGTGCTGAAAGGCTTAATCTTACAAGTCGCATGGAAAGTGATTCTTGAGCGCTTCGCCTCTCGTCTTGTAATTTGGGGCCTAGAGAAGCTTAAAACCCTCACAACGAACGATGTCACACAAGAAACAGTGAATGACATTATCCATTCACTGAAAGGTAAAAAACTCAAAGAGGTCGAACAATGGGAATGACAATAGATCCGAACTGGCTTAATGCAGTGATAGCGTTTTGTACCTTTGTCACCCTTATCCTTAGCTTACTGATTGGTTACCTGTTTCGGCTATCGAAAGAGCTTGGTGAGCACAAGACTCACGTAGCGGAAACCTACGCTACCAAAGATGATGTCAAAGAGCTAGGCGACAGAATAGAACGTAGCATGGTGAAAGAGTTCGACCGCCTACACACCTTACTCCAAGGTAAGGAAGCCGCATAAAAAATACCGCCTCACAATGGGCGGTATTTTTGTTTGTACTTCGCGTTATTCTTGCGGTTATGCCGCATCCAACTTTTTATATTCATTTGGCATTATCACCTCCTGCCCCACAAAATCATTCAGCTCTTGCATCATATCAATCAACGGTAGCAGCTCATTCTTGTGGAACAGCCAATCCACCTTATTCAAATCCAGTGACGTAATACTCTCGCGTCGAATGCTCATCAACTCGATTGGCACACGGTGAACTGAAAGCACCTCGTTCATGGTTTGGTTCTTCACTTCTTTGTAAGAGTCTTTGGCTTCCACCTGACCAATTGGCTTGAGCTCTGGGGCTTTGGTGTCTTTACCTTTGGAATTCACAAACAGGTTTTTAAACGCCATGCCTTCTTGAGCTTGTAGCTGCTTCTTGATTGCCTTTTCTTGCTTCTCAGTCATCGAAGGCTCGTTCATATACAGCAAGTAACCTGCATGGTTACCGTTACGGTAGTACTGGCGACGAAACAAGGTCGAATCATCGCTCAGCCAAATAGAGGTCAAAGAGCTAATGTGACTCGGCAAACCATACAGTTCTTGAGCAACGTCATAGTCACCCAAATAGAACACTTGGTTATGTTTGTAGTCAATACGGCCATCATCATCGTAAGCTCTTGGCTTATACGACCATCCCAAGTCTTCACGCCTACGCATGTAAAGTGTCGGTAAGTGCTTGAGCTTAACGACTTCGCCTAAACCTCTATAATCCCGAATCACCTGCAGGTGAGCCCCACCAAAAGTGAGGTAGTCTTGAATAAAGCGCTTTGCATCTTGGCGTGAGAGCAATCCACTCAGCGCAATGGCATGCATTAACGTATTGCGCTTAAACTCAATCGCACTCGAATGCATCGGGTTGGTGCGCAGTGCTTTGGCTAGCGTATCTAAGGCGATCGGTGGTTCGTATAAACCATCAACCAACGCCACTTCTAAATAACTGAGAATGTCGCTGTTCATCACGCTCACGGGTTTAGAAAATTCAATCTCTATCACTTGGTCTCTCCAAAAATTAGGCTAGAAGAACTCGACAGTGGTGTCGGTGTCGTTATTAATATCAATCGGCTCCCAACGCAGAACGTGCATAGACGCCCAGGCTAAATCCGCATGAGAGCCTATTTTGCTGCGGTTGGAAGTAAAGGTAATTTGGTTACTTACTTTGGTGGTTTGCTGGCGAATCATTAAGAACGAGTGAACGAGATCATCCCACTCCGCTTCAAATTGTAAGCGGCCACTGTTAATGATTTCTCGTGATTTGTACGCCATCAATCGTTTTACTTCGGGTGAGTAATCCAACTCAACCAAAGCGGGATAAAACTTGCGAACAAGCTCAGCAACCGCAGAGCCTACGCCACTGGTATCCATCGCCATGTACACCACATTGTATTTATCGGTAATGCTGCGAATCGTGTCAGCCTGTTGCTCATAGCTAGAGCCTTTAAGGCGCACTCGCTCAATCAGTCGGAACACGCCGCCTTTGCGCTTAGGCTTTAACGCCACCACAAGGCCTGCATCATCGGCACTTTCACCCGTTCCGCCACCTCTTGGGTCATAACCAACCAAAACTTCTGCGTTGCCCACGGGTCTTGCTTTGTCGTGGTCGACATCTTTCCACAGTGACGTATCGGCCTTACAGGCCAGTAGTGCTTTCAATGAGAAGAACGAAGCGCTGTCATCCAAAAACTTACAACGTAGTAGGTTGTCGAAAATCTCTTTAACCGGATACTTACGCTTAAGCTTATCCATGTTGAAGAAGGTCGCGCCCTTCCTAATCGCATCATCAACCGTGATCATTTGACGGAAGATAAAATCAACGCCTAAAGCGCCGGCTTTAAGTGCCTTGTGGCTAATATCAATGCCGTGCTCTTTCTTGCCTTGCCATTTCGGGTAGGCTTCATGGGCCATGGTGGAAGGGGTTGAAATGTAAGTGGTGCGGAACTGCGCCTGAATCGACATACCGCCTGCATAATCATCCAATTCAGCAAAGCGAGGGATCCAAAACACTTCATCCCAATACATGTGGCCGTTAAAGCCTTGAGAGGTCGCCACGTTGGTCGACATAAAACCAAGCTTTGCACCGTTGCTTAACTCGATGTCGTCCTTACCTTTTAGGTCAATGCCACCAATCTCAATCGCGAACTGTCGAATGTAGTTCTTGAAGATATAAGACTGCTTTTTCGACGCAGAGATAAACACCTGGTTGTCGCCAGTCAGCACCGCATCTTCAAACGCTTCAAAGGCAAAATAGAACGTAAGACCAATCTGGCGCGATTTAAGATAAAAGCGCACTTCATTGATCTCATCGTTTTGTTTATGGCCGTGAATTTCCTTTTGGTATTCGAAAAAGGTTTTCTCGCGATACTCATCCAACATCTCTTTGGTGATGTGGGAAACATCGTTCTTCACCTTATTCGACTTACGCCCACGCTTTTGCTCACCATCACTTCGGCCAGCTGGTCGGTTGCGTCTTTGCTCTGCTTCATCACGTTTGAATTGCTGTTCGAGCAACATCTTGAGCTCACGCTCTTGGCTCTCAAGCTTTTGGTCAACCCACATCAAGTAAGCAATGCGCTGTCTCATCATTAATTCGACGGGCGCGTCATCCCTCAGCGTTTTCCAATCAAACT
Organism: Vibrio sp. 10N.222.52.C12; assembly: GCF_041474215.1. NCBI lineage: Bacteria > Pseudomonadati > Pseudomonadota > Gammaproteobacteria > Vibrionales > Vibrionaceae > Vibrio > Vibrio sp. 10N.222.52.C12. The sequence goes on along the minus strand of NZ_JBFRTR010000095.1, from coordinate 33,336 downwards.
GAGTTATCCATTTTTGAACCGTGCGTGTGGCTACGCTAACCGCTTCTGCAATTTCAGCAGGCTTACGTTGGCGTAAAAACAGTCCCAAAGCTTTCGTTTGGTCGGCGGTATATAGCGGTTCGCTAACAACATTATTTTCCATGTTTGCATAGTGCTACAGCGCTTGTGATTACTCAGCTTGAACGATTTCTATATCAAGCGTTTAGAACTAGGACAAATACAAAAAGGCGGAGGCATTGGGTAAATTGGAATCATCGAATTTAGGAGAGTTTAGGCATGTTCCAATCAGAGCTAATTTGTATTTTACAGGCAGGAGCAACCATTGATGGTCGAGTCATTGAGCAAAAAATCATTGATGAGATCGCAGAAACCTACAGCCCAGACGTCTATACAGCTCGAATTAATGCAGACCATTACCCATGGAGTAACAAGTACGGCTCTGTCCTCTCTGTCGAAAAGAAAGAAGACAAGCTATTCGCGGTACTGAAACCAAATTCAATGCTTTTGCGTATGGCTGAACAAGGACAGCTTTTACATACCTCATGTGAGTTCTATGAAAAGTTTGCTGATACAGGGAAAGCATATCTGACCGGATTGGCTCTTACTGATGAGCCTGCATCATTAGGTACGACGCAGATTCAACTGTCTGCCAACAGCAAAGATAAAGCGTGCGTCCCAACGAACTTTCAAATCATTCCAGAACAACTATCGAAAAGCACCGAGGAAGAAGCCTCGATGTTCCATACATTTAAACGCTGGCTTAAGGGCGAAGGTGAACTTGAGCAGCTCTCACAACAACAGGAAGAAGACGACATGAGTAAAGAACTTGAAGAGCTACTCAAGCAAAGCATTGAGCAAGGCAAAGAGAATCAGCAGCAACTAAGCCAGTTAAGTGAGCAAGTTGAAAAGCTCAACACCAATGGTCAGCCGCAAGAACCTGAAGTCGAAGAAGGTGCTGAAGTGACTGAGCTGAAAGGTCAAGTCGAGACTCTTTCGTCACAGGTAGAAAGCCTAACAGGTCAAATCGAAAAGCTCAGCAAGCTAACCGATGAAGAGCAGCGTCAGTTAGCCGGCGAAGGTGCTGACGACAATACTTATTTATAAGTGTTGATACGTCCTCAATCCATAACGTTTTAGATTAGGTAATAGACATGCAACAGCATACAAAAACAAAACTCAGCGCTTACGTGAAAGCGGTAGCCGCTCAAAACGATGTTGATGATGCAACAGAGAAATTCAACGTGAGCCCTAATGGTACTCAGCGCATTATCGAGGCTATCCGAGAAAGCAACTGGTTCCTCAAAAAAATCAACATCATCTCGGTGAAAAACCAAAAAGGTGAATCCATTGGCCTTGGTGTGACAGGCATGATTGCCAGTCGTACCGATACTTCTGGTGCAGGCAAACGCACACCTAAAGATCATTCAAGCATGGGGGCAATGCCTTACATGTGTGAGCAAGTGAACTTTGATACTGCGCTACGTTACGCAAAAGTAGATGCATGGGCGCATCATAAAAACTTCAACACCTTGCTAAGTAAAGCGACTCGTGAACAGATTGATGCGAACAAAATTACTATCGGTTGGTATGGCGAAAGCGTTGCTGCTAACACCAATGCAAGCGCGAATCCAAACGGTGAAGACGTAAACAAAGGTTGGCTCCAAGGCATGCGTGACCACAACACGGCGCGACTTATCAAGCAAGGTAAGACACCAGGTGAAGTGCGTATTGGCCCAGGTGGTGACTTTATCAACCTTGACCTAGCGGTACTTGAAACTAGAAACCTATTGCACGACGCGTGTGAAAACGATTCAAACCTTGTAGCCATCATCGGTTCTGATCTGCTTGCTTACGACAAAGCCAAGTTCTACGAAGCGCACGGCAACACGCCAAGCGAGAAAGGCAAAATCCAAGAGCTGCAAGTCATCGGTACTTATGGCGGTTTGCCTGCTGTGAAAGTACCAGGTTTCCCTTCTACGGGCATCATGGTCACCAGTTACGACAACCTGTCCATTTACATTCAAGAAGGGTCTATTCGCCGCTCTACAGGTAAGAAGAACGATGAAAAAGACCAAATTGAAAACTTTGAGTCGATGAATATGGCTTACGTGATTGAAGAGCTAGGTAAAGCCGCCGCGATCGAATTCAAAAACGTGAAGCTTTGGATTAACAATGCCTGGCATTAAGCCAAGCGCTAAACACTAACACCCCCTCAATGCAGGCTCTATTGTTATTTCAGGTGCGCTTTGGTGCTAACTGTTATTCGCGATTGTCGGCCTGCATTCCCTAACCCAACAAGGATAAATCATGGAATTTGTCGGCAACAAAAACAAAACGTATCAATCTCAGTTGCCAGCAACGAGCAAATACCCAGTACTGAACATTTCAGAGTTTCAGTCTCTGTACCATTTCCAAAGCAATGAGACAGAGGCAGGCATTCTGCATCACGCGAAGGTGTCACGCATCAAAGTGCATTCCGAGCTTAAAGACACCTTAGTGCCTTTTGCTAGTTTGACGGCGTTATCCCAAAAGCGCTTTGGTGATAATGACTCGGCCGAAACACTTTACAAGCAGGCTGTGTTCGCATTAACCGCCGCTCAACTGATTAGCGTGCAAATGAGTGGTGATGCCACCGCCGATGCGGCAGACAGACAAGAAGCGCTCACCAGTAAGAAAGAAGAGTGCGAAGTCCAGTACCGCCAAGCGGTAGACATACTAATTCACGCAGAAGAAACCTACTGCTTCGAGAGAGTGTAATGAAAGCACTGCAAAGCTTAACGGATTTATTCAAAAGCCATGTGACAGATGCGGCCAAAATGGATGTGTGGGCAGAGGATGGCGCTTTATTTTGTGGACAAGGTGCTTTTGTCGATGGGTTTGAAATTGAATACACCGCAATCGTTTTTTTGCAAAGCGCCAAGTTAGAGCCGCAAGTTTTGTTTATGCATTTAGTCAGCTGGCTTAATAAGTTCGACCCAGAGCGAGCAGAAAAAGGCTTACCCATGCCGACGTTCGCGCTAGAGCCTCTCGACAACGGTGTGTTTGACCTCAAGCTGAAAATTGATGTACGCGAAGAGTTCGACCTTCAAGAAAGCGAACAAGGAAATTGGAAGCAAGGTGATACCCGTTATGAATGTGTCAGTGGTTTTGAAGCGCGAGCCGATGAAGACCAACTCGGTGAATTGGTCCACTTTGTCGGCCACTTAGATGATTTGCCATGAGTGAATTAACACTCGCGACGCCTGAACAACTGACTCAAGTTGTGGAAAGTTTAGTGCTTACGGCCAGTGATAAGTTTGAGCTGAATAAACGAATGGCCAACCGAGCACGGCAGTTCTTTCGTCAGCAAATTCGCGCTCAGCGAGATATAGACAATAACCCGTACCAAGGCCGAACGCGGCGAAAGACAACCCAACTATGGGATGGCACTCAAGCGCAGAACACCGTTAACAATAAAAACATGCTGCTCGGTTTTGGTAAGGCATTAAGAACTCACGTAACAGAAGATAGCTTTGAGATTGGCCTAAAAGGCGTCGCAGGTCGCATCGGCCAAGAGCACAACCAAGGCTCTCAAGTGTCATTCACGACTCGCGTTAATGGCCACTACAACAACAAAACAGGTCAATGGACAGGCGGCGTGAGAACCAAGCGCAATTATCAAATGCCCAAACGAACCTTCATTGGTTGGACACCTGCTCTAGAGCGAGAGCTACTCGCCATGGCAGCGGAACACTTTGCACTAGAGGATGCAGCGTAATGGATAAACAAGTAGAGAAACCCAAAGTACCCACCTTCAAGATTAAGCCCGCCACTAAAGGCTTAATCGTGAAAGACCCGATTACCCGAGAGCCATTGAAAGCAGCAGGTGAAGAAAAGCCTCGCAACGCTTACTGGCTACGTCGATTCGCTGAAGAAAGTGTCGTGGATATCGACAAAACAGCCAAGCCCACAGCCAAGAAGGAAACTAAATAATGAGTATTGGTTTTGCTGAAGTACCAAGCACCGCTCGCGTTCCCGGTGTCTACATTGAAATTGATAATAGCCTGGCAAACAGCGCAGAAGACTTGCAAGTCGTCTTGGCGATCGGTAATGCGGTCAGTGGTGCAAAGGTCGCTCACAATAAAATCACGCTTTGTATGGATGAGACAAAAGCGGCAGACTCGTTTGGTGCGAGTAGCGACATCGTGGAAATGGTCACCTACTTCCGTAAGCAAGATAAAACCATGCCAATTTACGCGATCAGCGTGGGTAGCGGTGATATCGCAAGTGCATTGGCCGCGCTAGGTGACACGCAATACCACCACATCATGTGCTCATTGAATGACGACACTACCATTCGCGAATTGGGTACCTTTCTTGAAAATCGTTATACAGCATTAGAGCAAGTGCCAGGTATTGCGTATCTACCGAAAAAAAGCACCCACGCCGAGCTAGTGACCTTTTCAGCAAAGAGCAACTGCCCGTTAATCAACTTCCTGCCAATCAACAACTTTGGTGACTCTAAAGACCAAGCATTATCAGATGCCAAAGCCATTGGTGCATGGGTAGGTCAAATCGCCCCGTCATTGGCTATCGACCCTTGCAGGCCGCTACAAACACTCAAGTTAAACGGTGTTTACTCACTGGCAACGCAAGAGTGGGATTGGGCTGAACGCAACCTCTTTTTGTATGAAGGCTTGAGTACCTACACGGTGAACTCAGCGAATGAAGTGTTAATTGAACGTGCCGTGACGGCTTACACCGAAAACGCAGCTGGCGTAACAGACAACAGTTACCTCGATGTAATGACACCTGCAACCGCCATGTACTTCCGTCAGAAACAGCGCTCGTTGATCTTAAGTGTCTACCCTCGCCATAAAGTTGCGAAAGACGGCACCAAGTTCGCCAAAGGTCAGCCGATTGTTACGCCGACCATGTTCAAGGCCAAACTGTTGACCTTGTATCGAGATCTGGAATACCAAGGCATCGTGCAAGATTTCGATGGCTACAAAAAGTCGCTCATTGTCGAGCTTGATAAAACCAACAAGCAGCGCGTCAACTACCAAGATTCACCACAGTTCGTGAACGGTTTGATTATCGTTGCGGGTAAAATTCAATTTAGGAAGTAAGTCATGGGAACAAAAATTACTAGCCGTGCCGTCCTTAACGCAGGCTCATTGGGTCGCCTTCCCCTTAAAGAAGGCGCTGAGTTTGGTATGGGCAACATGAAGCGCGAAACCATCATGGGTGACGATGGCGTATTGGGTTTCTCTGAACAGTTCTCAGATGCGCCTTTCATCAAGTGCACCATCATTCACGCTCAAGACACCGATGAGAAAGCCATTGCTGATTTTGTGGGTGAGGACATCACCCTAGAAACGAACACGAGCCGCGCATACACCTTGAAAGGCGCATGGACAGTCGACCCACTTAGCGTAGCGGTAAAAGATGGTCAGCTTGAAGTAGTCTTCAACGGTGACGAGATCATCCCGCAGTAAGGAGAAATACCATGATATCCATACTGATGAAACGAGAGGCACTGAAGGAAAAACCATTAACGGTTGAAACCTTGGAAGCTACCGACAGTGTCGACCTTCTCAACGATGTTGGCGCAATGAACGGGGCTGCATTGAGCCAATCCGTTCGCACTGCTTTTGCTGATAAGCCCTGGGAAGAAACACAGAACGTGTTTAAGCAAGACCAAAGCCGTTTGCGCACCTTGTCTGGTTCGAAAGAGAAAGACCCGTACAAACAAGAGCTCATTAACAAGTACCGCCCACTGGTTAAAAAATTACTGGTTACTCACAAAGGCGACTACGGCAACCTTGATGTGATGTGGTGCTTTTATATGTGGCACTTTGACCTTGGCAAGTTTGAAGAGATCCACGACGACTTTCGAGCGGCCATTGATGGTGGATTAGAAACACCGGCTAATTTTAAAGTGAACGGTCAAACGGGCTTCTGTGATTACGTGTTTAAGTACACGCACAAAGCGCACACCGACAACAAAGAGTACAAGCGCGAATACCTGCATAAAGCCGTAAATGATTTACTGGCGGGTGAGCTTGCTACCAACGCCCCACTTAAAGTGAAGATGTTCCGCCTAGTCGGTGACTGGCACCTTGAAGCTGGCGAAAAAGAAAAGGCGCACAACCTGTTTGAGCTAGTAATGAAGCTAGACCCACAAAAAGGCGGCGTGAAGAAGAAACTAGAAGCATTACAAAAGGAGCTTGGTTATGACCAACCCCATTAAAGACGAGTCACAAATCAAGGTCGCTGAACTGGCCTCGCCTATTGAAAAAGACGGCAAAGCGCTTACGCATATTGATATCAGTAAGCCACACTCTGGCCATTTGCGAGGGTTGAGCTTGATAGATGTGTGCGGAATGAAGTTTGAAGCAGGACAAACCCTATTACCTCGAATCTCTTGCTTGAACGAGCGTGACATTATCAACATGCCTCCAGAGAACTGGGCGCCATTGCTCACGACGCTTGCCTCTTTTTTCGTCGCGACGGAATAGTTATAGATCGAGTTGAAGACTATTACGCAGATATCGCCCTTGTGTTCCATTGGCCGCCAAGCGAAATAGACAAACTCAGCTACGACGATCTATTACTGTTTCGAGAGCTGGCCAGACAAAGGCACGAACAAACACCACAAGAGAGCGAATAAGCTCTCTTTTTTTATATCAACAAAAGGCTATCCAGAATGAAAATGAAACTGTCTGTTCTCATGGACATGAAAGATAAAACTTCGGCCGTTCTCAAAGGTATGAGTGGCGAGAGTGACCATTACGCCAAGTCCATTAAAAAAGTACAGAAGACACAGGCTGATGACTCTGCCGCAATGGGGATGATTGATTCGTTCAAAAGCTCCCGGAAAGCGATGAATAAGAATGCCATTGCTGTTGCTGCGGTCAATGAGAAGCTTGAAGAGTTAAAAGTAAAAGCGGCAGGCGTTGAATCCCCAAGTGCGGCGCTAACGGAGAAAATCACAAAGCAACAAGCTAAGTTGAGCAAACTGAACACCGAGCAAGAGGGCTACAAGTCTCATTTAGAAAATCTCGATAGCCAGTTAAAAAAGACAGGAGTAAATACAGGGAATCTCGATGATGAGTACGACCGACTGAATCGAAGTTATAAGAAACACAGTAAGGAGATAGGAAGACTCAGTAAGCGTTATACCACCTTACAAGGAGTCATGAGCCCGATTCAAAAGCTGAACCGTTCCATCAAGTTTCCAAAAGTCGGCACTGCAGCGGCAGGAAAAGGGGCCGCGCTGTTAAGTGGTTTAAGCTTTGCTGGGTTAGTGACGCAAGTGAATGGTGCTGCAGGTGAAATGGACAACCTGGCAAAGACATCGGCGACCCTAAAATTACCTATTGAAGAACTCCAAGTAATGCAGTCCCAGGCTGAACATGCGGGGGTAAGCTCTGATGCACTATCGAATTCAATGCTTCGCTTTACCAAACGACTTGGCGTGCTGCAAAAAACGGGTTCAGGTGCGTTAGGCTCTTACCTAAAGAAAAGTGAGAACGCGCTGCATAAAGACTTACAGGGAGCGCAAGACACCAAGCAGGCTTATGAGATGCTCCTTGAAGAGTTCTCTCAGCTTGAAACGCCGCAAGAGCAAATGGCCTTTGCCGATGCGGCCTTTGGACAAGACGGTCGCAAAATGCTGATCATGTTGCGTGAAGGCACTGAAGGGTTAACGGCAGCAAGAAAAGAACTCAATGCATTGGGTGGCGGTGCGACTGCAGAAGATGCGGCGAAAGCGGAAGCCTACAACGATGCTCTGCAAAAAATCGAAGAAAGCGTTCGCTCTATGAAGTTTGCAGCACTTGCCCCCATCATGGAAAAAGCGACCAAAGCATTCACCCAGTTTTCTGAGAAGTTTAAGAACGCAGCCTGGCGAACCGATTTTATCGAAAAGCTTATCCAAACCGTAGACGGTCTTTATCAAGGCTTTGAACTGTTAGGTAAAGGGCTTATTTGGTTAGCGCAAAACTTCAAGGGGATTCTGGCGACGGTCGCCATTCTAAAGGTAGCGTTGATTGCTTTAAATGCGGCGGTTCTGGCAAACCCAATCGGGCTCATGGTGGCTGCGGTTGCTGCTGCGGTAATCGCGATTACTTATTTAATCGATAAGTTCATTGGCTTAGACAAAGTCATTAAATCGATTGGTGACGGCATTGGCTGGTTATGGGATAAATTCAAAGCCCTAATCAACAAGCTGCCGGATGCGCTTATCCCCGATGGGTGGAAAATTCAAACTGATGAAGCTGGCCAAGAAGTCGATAACTTAGCCGCCAAACTCAACCGTATCGAAGACAAGAGCGCGACGCTTGGCATTACGACCAATGAAACCCAAAACCGAACTGAGCGAACCCAAACCGAGCAAGGTTATTATGCTTATCAAGCAGGTGGCGTTGAGCCTGTTATGCAGGACGCAACGTATGGTTCGTTGGGTAATCAAACCGAACAAGGGCTCCATGCTTATCAAGCTGGCGGATTCGAATCTACCAAGCAAAATACAGCATATAGCCCATTGGGCAACCAAACCATCAAAAGTAAATCTGAAGTGTCACTGACCATCAAGTCAGATAAACCAGTCGCGATCGAGAAAGCGAAAAGTGAAAAAGGCACCGACTTAAATCTAGACGTGGGGAATATGGCTTGGGGGTTTTAATGCAGGTGAAAAGCCCTTGCTATAAGGCAAGGGCAAATGAGCTAATCTGTGTAGACATCTGGGTGATAGACGCTACGAATAACTTGAGATTTCATCTCAACTTCCAATACGGAGTAAATGTCATACGTGAGCTTTATAACTCCATCACGTAATTCGTTCAGCTTCTGAGCAAGATCTGCATATGAAGTTGCTTGGGCAGGTGATTTAGGATGGATAGCCTGGTTATTACGCTCGAGCAACTGCAGTTTAAACAACTGCCCACATCTATTACCGCGGTCGACCTTATTACCCGGAGCTAAAATAGGAATCCAATCTCGAATTTTATCTTCCAGAGGTACTGGAGACTGTTTTGAATCAATCAGCTTATCCGCTGCTGTTTGATTATAAACCAAAGCCTTATAGTTGAAATATGACTCTAAAGATGCAAACAGCTTAGATAGACACGAGTAATATTCTTCAATATCAGCATGCTGAATAGCACGATCTCTGTATTTCATTGCTGATTCAAATTTACCCTGATAGTCACTCATATTTAAACTTCCAGCCCCGTTGATAGATGCCTGAACATCCCCATTAGCATCAATAACTGAAGTCTCACCCCCACTAACATGAACTGTCGTAGGTAAGATATTCTCTACGAACGGTATACTTACTTTGAAATCACGGCTAGATGTTACTAGTTGCTTAAATGGATACTGATTTTGGTTAAACCACGCCTCTATCTGTTTGTTATTTAATGTGTCGGTGTGGCTACGACTTGAGTGGTCACTTTTCCTAACTAAATCGAGAATCATTTTCTTAGCCTGCTTCTCTGAAATGCGCTGACGTACCTTTAACATGTACAACTCCTACCGTGTCTAAGTAAAAATTTGGCTTGGACTAGCTAAGCTAACAATAATAACCCAAAACAACTAAGCTTTTGTAAGTACAACACTAAACAAAATACTTAGCCATGTTCATGCCTCTTACCGAAAATTTACAGACAACTTTTGAAGTGGCTATAGCATCCATTTAACCAAGAGTTTTGTATTAGTAGAGGCTCGTTCTTTGTTAAGTCGCTCGGCTCCCCAAGCAGATGTGCTTGCTAATTTTTCAATGCCTGTTCAAGAATGAAGCTAAATTAATATAGGAGCTAGCATGGTCGTTAACCCACCAGAATTAGAACCGTTTTTCCATTTCGTTCGTGTATCTATTGTTAGAGCACTCGGAGGCGATGAAAGGGCATACAATTCAAACGAAACACTAGAGCAATATATAAGCGCAACCAATAACAACATCACTCCGTTACTCTACGACTTCTTCGTAAAATTCGATTACTTGTACGCGCTGCAGCAAGCAAACGCGCCACTAAGTACCGAAGAGTCAGAAGTACTACTTTCAGCCCAAGACTTGATCGACGAAGTACACCTTACTGTCATGTGATCCCTTTCTTGTTAGCTCGCCATAAGTGCTTAAAATAATTGGGGTGTACCAAAAGTCTCATCTTGCTAGCTAACTGCCCCACTTCGTTTATACTAAGCGCAACTTATCTATAGGCTGTGATTTCAACAAACTCATTGGTACACCTATAGTACACCTCATCCGATTGGAACCCTTACATCACATGGCTCTAAAACCCACAATCTACAAGTTTCGTATCTCTTTAACCGATATGAATCGCGACTATTACGACTCTTTCAATCTAACGGTTGCACAACACCCTTCTGAAACAGAACAGCGAATGATGGCTCGAATCATGGCTTTCTGTATCAATGCATCTCCTGAACTTGAGTTCACTAAAGGGTTGTCTAGCATTGAAGAACCCGATTTATGGCAGAAGTCGTTAGACGATCAAATCCTAGAATGGGTCGATGTGGGCGAACCCGATCCAGAGCGTGTTAAGAAGGCAACTCGCCTATCTAAATCAGTACGCGTATTCAGCTTCAACACTAAATCAAACGTTTGGTGGGAGCAGAACAAAGGTAAATTCGGCTACCTAAAAGCTCAGATCGTTCGTCTAGACAACGATGGTATTGAGCAGCTAGCGGCGATGACACAACGTACGATGGATCTTTCAGTCATGCTGACGGGTAACTCTGCTTTCATTAACAGCGATACTCAATCGGCAGAAGTAACGTGGGAAGAGCTACAGAGTAATGACTGAGCGTCCAACCCCGAATAATTCGCAAACAGCAGCTAGCCAGCTAGAAGAAGCCAAGCAACAAGCCGACGCGCAGCAAGAAATCAAAGCTAAACAACAAGCTAGAACCAAGCTTCACCAGTGTTTAAAAGAAGCAGGTTTAGGTTCAGTCAAAGCGCTCTCGACAGGCTACGAGAAAGAGCTGTCGTCATTTATTGATGAAAACCACGCTGTGTTTAAACACGCTTGCGAGAACAAGCCGGAGAACTCTGCACGTCAGACGTTGCTTGGCTTGCTAACCAAGGAACATATCGATGCAAGCTATCGCTTTGAAAGCAATAAAGAAGCGAATGAGGCGATGCAAAATGTATTCGATAATACAGTGGGAACTGAGCACAGCGACAAGTTTCAAAACTCTAACGCTCAACAGTTAAAACTAGTCACGCATTTGTGGTTGTTCATTCAAGGACGACTAGGAATGGATTACAGCCTAGCCAATGATCACGCAGCTGTAGCCGCTACGCTACTGTCTCGTATATCGAGAAGCAGTGATGATGAGATTCGCGTAGAGTTCATGGCGAGTTTTTACGATGGTTTGAGCATCTATCAAGCCGAGAACAAGCCATCCGGTATTGTTCACCACTTAAAGCGTTTGTTTAACCTTTCTTAAGCACTCCACCAGCGACTGATTCTAGTTACGCTCTATATGCTTTCAACAAACGTTAAGATATAGAGCGTGCTTTTTCTGCTTGGCCGCAACAGATTCCCTATTACGTTCATTCCTCACTTTAGGGAATGGCGAAAGTGAATAAGTCGCTCATTCTTCACTTTAGGGAATAACAGCATTCTCAGCCATTACAGTTGACTTCATTGCAGGCGTAAAAAAGCCCCGCATAAAGCGAGGCTTAGAATATTTTCAACGAACTTCAATTTACAAAGGCTAAATTGAATTCATCTAATAATGCAGTGAATCAACGCAGGCCGTGTAAGAATTCGTGGCGCGTTGCTGGGTTTGATCTGAAGATACCACCCAATGCTGTTGTTGTCGTTTCGCTGGTTGCGTCCATTACACCACGAGATTTCACGCAGTAGTGAACGGCGTCCATGGTTACAGCAACATCATCCGTTTCTAGTAGCGTTTGCAATGCAACAAGGATCTGCTGCGTCATACGCTCTTGAACTTGTGGACGCTGAGCAAAGAATCGAACAATACGGTTAATCTTTGAAAGGCCGATAATTTTTCCACGCGGGATATAAGCGACCGCAGTCTTACCATCGATCGTCACTAAGTGGTGCTCACACGTACTGGTCACGGTAATGTCTTTTACTCGTACCATCTCACGAACGCCCATCTTGTTTTCGATTACAGTAATTTTAGGGAAATTAGCGTAATCCAAACCAGAGAAAATTTCATCCACGTACATTTTAGCAATACGTTGCGGTGTTTCTTCCAGGCTATCGTCCGTAAGATCAAGTTCAAGGAGAGTGAGAATCTCACGCATATGGTGTTCGATTCGTTCCTTTTTCTCTTCTCGGCTAACCTGGTTAGGACTCATTGGTGTCTCTAATCCGCGGCTTGCTAGCGCATCTTTAACCAACTTCGCTGATTCGCTAAGACCTGACATTGAACTTCCTCTTTTATTACCCCTTCTGGATGGCAAACAAGGATACTCGGAATTTTGAATAAATACACCCATATTTTAAGGGAGGTCATTATTTACGGGGCTTAAACTGTGCTAGAGTGGCTAGAATTTCGTTGGCGAATCAGGTGCTCTGATCATTATTTAACCACCATTGCCAACCACAAAATCAAAACAATAACGATCAAAGGATTTCAATTATGGGCTGTTGCGACGCTCCGGGCTTGATGCCAATTGAAGAAGCACTAGATAAGCTGCTATCGCCAATTCAACCTATTCGAACGACCTTATCACTGCCATTGGCAGAAGCATTGGGTTACGTACTTGCTGAAGATATTCTATCCCCTATTTTCGTACCTCCTTTTGATAACTCAGCAATGGACGGCTATGCACTGCGCTTAGCAGACCTAGAGAACAGTAAAGTGCTGCCTTTAGCGGGCAAGTCCTTTGCAGGTCAACCTTTTGAAGGTGAATGGCCAGCAAACACCTGTATTCGCATTATGACTGGCGCAAAGATCCCGGAAGGTTGTGACGTCGTAATCATGCAAGAAAACACTGCTGAAACTGACGCTGGCATTGAGATTCAGCAAGACGACATCAAGCTGAACAATAACATTCGCCCTACCGGTGACGACATCAAGCAAGGCGATATCGTTCTTAGCCGTGGCGAACGTTTAACACCTCGTGACATTCCAATGATTGCTTCGCTCGGTGTGAGTCATGTAACTGTGGCACACAAACCTAAAGTCGCTTTCTTCTCTACTGGCGATGAGCTCAAGCCATTAGGTCAGCCTCTTGAAGATGGTCAGATCTACGACAGCAACCGCTACGGTATCAAACCACTGATTGAAGCGTTTGGTTGCGAAGCAATTGACCTAGGTATTATTCCTGATTGCCCTGCAACGCTTAAAGAAACCTTTGTAAAAGCGCAAGAACTGGCAGACGTAGTTGTCACTTCTGGTGGCGTAAGTGTCGGCGAAGCTGATTACACCAAAGACATTCTTGAAGAGCTTGGCGAAATCGGCTTTTGGAAACTAGCAATCAAACCAGGTAAACCATTCGCATTTGGTGAGCTAGACAACGCTTGGTTCTGTGGCCTACCGGGTAACCCAGTGTCTGCAATGATGACCATGTACGTGTTAGTTCAACCTATGCTGGCTAAACTTGCCGGTCACACTGCGTGGACAGCACCAGAATCGATTCCTGCGATCACTAAATCTGCATTCAAAAAAGGCCCAGGCCGTACTGATTATCAACGTGGTATTTACTCGATTGAAAACGGTAAGTTTGTAGTAGAAACAACCGGTAACCAAAGCTCTGGCGCTTTCCGCTCAATGAGCTTAGCAAACTGCTTTGTGGTACTAGAGCGCGAACGTGGCCGTGTTGAAGTCGGTGAAACGGTTCAGATTCAACTGTTTAACTCCACGCTTTACTAACGAGGCTTGCTGATGGAAATACTGTCTGACGCAGAGATGCTTCGTTACAATCGCCAGATCATTCTCAAACAGTTTGATTTTGAAGGTCAAGAAGCGCTGAAACAGAGTTCAATCTTAGTGTTAGGTGCGGGTGGTTTAGGCTGTGCCTCTGCTCAATACCTTGCGACTGCGGGCATTGGTAAGCTAATGCTGATCGACGACGATGTTGTCGAGCTTTCAAATTTGCAGCGACAAGTACTTCACACCGATACTGATATTGGTAAGAAGAAAGTCGTTTCAGCCGCTGAATCATTACAGGTGTTAAACCCACACCTTAGAGTTGAAACGGTCGACCACAGACTTGATGACGAGGCACTAGCAAAGCTCATTGAAGCGCATTCGTTAGTACTTGATGCCAGCGACAACGTTGAAACGCGCAATCAATTGAACCGCTTATGTTACGCATCTAAAACGCCTTTAGTTTCTGGTGCTGCGATTCGCATGGAAGGTCAGATTAGCGTATTCACTTATCAAGATGAAAATGCACCTTGCTACCAGTGCTTGAGCGCTCTATTCGGCAACGCTGCTCTAAGCTGTGTTGAAGCCGGTGTGATGGCACCTGTTGTTGGCATGGTAGGCGCGGCTCAGGCTTTGGAAGCTATCAAGGTTATTGCCAAGTTTGGACAACCAAAGCAAGGCAAACTTTTGATTCTCGATGCCATGTCTCACAGCTGGCGTGAAATGAATTTAATGAAGATGCCTAATTGTTCGGTGTGTGGATAAGCTAAATCATATCCCCTCTTATCGAAAACTTAAGCCTTGACTATATGTTGGGGCTTTTTTATATCTCAACGTCAGCATCTCAACTCGCTTTATCAATTTGAAATACTCTATGAGAGATTAGTTTCATTTGAGTTCTCATTTTGAGAATACAATAAAAAAATCAGCACCACAAAATATAATCGTTAAAAATCAACGCGTTAAATTTGGCACATAACTTGTAACTATATTTGTACCTTCCATCACAAGGATGTAGATATGAGAATTACAACGTTAAGTTTGCTAATAAGTGCGCCATTGGTCGCCAACGCAGCGCCATTCGATACCTGCCCTAGTCAAGCATACCTCTTTCAGTCGAAACCCGTTGAAGTTTGGGGTGTAAACCTAGTGACCGGCTCAACCACTCTGTTAGAAGACGATACGGGTATGAATGCCAATATCAATGGTGTTGGTTTCGACTTTCAAGACAGATATATTTATGGCTATGACACCACCAACAAACGCTTGGTGCGCCTTGGACAGGATTTCCAAGCTGAAGTTATCAATACCAGTGGCTTACCAACCGATCACACTTTCTATGTCGGCGACGTCTATGACCATGTTTACTACTTGTATCGTACAGGTAAGGGACTATTTACTGTTGACCTCTCTCCTTTAGACTCTGATCCGAATGCGACCGTCACGGTCAACAAAATCGCAGGCAGCCCTGCAACTGTAAAACTGACTGATTTTGCTTTCCATCCAAGTGATGGCTCTTTATATGGTATCGACAATAACTCGGGTGGCTTGTACAGCTTCAACCCTACAACTGGTGCCGAAACCTACATCGGAGACACCGGCGAGTTAGGTACGTTCGGTGCTGGCTATTTTGATGTCAACGGCTACTACTACGTATCTCGAAACCAAGACGGTAAAATTTACCGTATCAATCTGTCTCCAGACAACGCTGCCAATATCGCGGCAGGTATTGTTCCAGCCGTTGAATTTGTTTCGAATGGCCCAGCTTCTGGTCAAAACGATGGTGCTCGTTGTGCTAATGCACCTGTTGTTGATGAAGACTCAAACATCGACTTCGGTGATGCTCCAGACAGCTACCTAACGTTACTGGCGAGCAATGGCCCTCGACATGAACTCGATGGCATCACATGGTTAGGTACAACTCCTCCAGATGCGGATTTAGATGGTTATGTCACACCTCAATCAGATGAAACTGTCGGGGTGGATGATGAATGGGCAAACGGTGGTATCGGTTTTGTTACCGCACTTGAAGCAGGGCTTGATTCAAAAGTAGTAATTGAAGCTTCAACAACCGGTTACCTTTCAGCTTGGATAGATTGGAACCAAGATGGCAGTTTCGATGGCGCCAACGAGCAAGTATTTACCGATTACCTGTTAGATGCGGGTGAAAACGATCTATTCCTAAATGTCGACATCAACGCACTAACCGGTACTACGTGGGCTAGATTTAGATTCAGCCAACAAACCAACCTAAGTTACTTTGGCGGTTCAACCTCTGGTGAGGTGGTCGATATTCAAGTCGATGTCCTTAACGATGGTGCCACTGCTCGTTACTTCCCAAGTGCTTCTGGTTACGCAACGCTCGCGTACGAAGATAACTGGCCTTATAAAGCTGACTACGACATGAACGATGCTGTTCTTATGTATCGTATTACTGAAATCCTTAAAGATGGAAAAGTCGTTAAATCAACTATCGACGGCCGCCTAGCTGCTGTCGGGGCATCGTACAGAAATGGTTTTGCTGTTCGACTTCCTAACCTCGACCCGAGCTTGGTGAGTAGTGGTAGCTCTTACATGAAACACAACGGCGCATTCACTGACCTTGACCTAGAAGATGGACGTAGCGAAGCAATCTTTGTTATCGCCAATGACCTGACAGAAAAAATCAGCACTGGCTGTACCTTCTACCGCACCAGTAATGGATGTAAAGAAGATGAGCAGTTCTCGTTCCAAATTGGTATTACTTTAGCCGGTGACGGTGTGAGTACTGGCAGCTGGACCGATATGCCTTACGACCCGTTCATCTTCGCAACGCCTGGGTATTATCATGGTGAAAACCTACCTCTACATCCAGGACGCAGCTGGGAGGTTCACTTGCCAGACCAAGCTCCAACCGAAGCATTTGATACCACTAACCTCTTTGAAGCTGGTTTAGGCGTCGATGACAGTAATCCATCAACAGGTAAATACTTCAAAACAGTAGAAAACCACCCTTGGGCACTAATAGTGACTTCGGATGACGAATGGGAGTGGCCTTTAGAGTACGTCGATATTGTTACCGCTTACCCAGGGTTTAAAGAATACGCAGAATCCGGCGGTGAAACGAACCAAACATGGTACCAATCACCTGCAGACAACCAACGTTACGAACCATAAGGAGAGACGTTATGACTATTCACACTAAACAATATCGAGACAATCATTGCGTTGATTCAAGTCGCAATCTCTTTGAGGAAAAACGTATGTCTGTACAAGGCACTTGGAACATCAAGAAGTCACTAGCCGTTATTTTAGCTGCAGCGCCATTAGTATTAGCCGGCTGTGGAGGCGGCGGCGGTGGGGGCGGAAGTACATCTACGGCATCACCATCTACACCCTCGACACCTGCAACTCCGTCGAATCCGGTAACAGCAACGACTCCGGTAACAGCAACGCCTTCGCCGTCTCCCGCGACAAGTGCGGTAGCAGCGCAGAGCTATACGATGAGTGATTTGGTGGTACCTGATGGATTTGACTACAACTCTGTTGAACAGTTTGATCTCAACATTGACATCAGCAGCATTTCGACAGACCGTTCTTTTGTGACCGTTTATAGCCGCTTTAGTACAAGAGATGACTCAACCTTGAAGCCGGATTACTCCAGCAAGGTCATTGCGGGCCCACTAGATAACGGTGTGTTCGCCTCCAACTTTGCAGCACCAGTAAACCATGACGCACTCTTGATAGAGATTTGGTTTTACGATGGTCAACCTCCATTACAACAAGTGGTTTCTAGCGGCGACTCTCAGATTGTCTGGCAGTAAATTGTTTAACAGCAGGTAACTTGTCGTTAGCGAGATCTCTGACGAAACAGAGTCAAAATGGATTGTTTGTAAGTAGGAAGTGAGCAGAAATGCTCACTTTTTTATTTTCGTCGAAGAGCAGTTAATTCAGCTTTCTTAGCGAGTAGCATTCACTTTACCACCAACCTCACTTATATTTTCAACATAACCTTCAAAGACTTACTCTCATGAAACAGTTAAAAATAGGTCTATTTATCTTAATGTGTGGCGTAGGCGTGTTAGTTGCCCTTGCCTATTTCCCGCTAACATCAGAGACGGGGCAACGTATTCAAGCCAAAGTAATTTCGAACACGCTGACTCAATCCTTAGATGGGCACAGGCGTTATCTGACGGTTCAGACAAAAGATAATGACGTATTTCGGCTCTCTATTGCTCCTACCACAGACTGCCCTATTGATTCTGTGGTCGCGCTTGATACATTAAACAATCAAATAACCGGACAAAGCAGTTATCAGTTCATCCACTGTCGAGCTGCACAGTAGCCATCGATGCAACAACGGTATTCGTAAAGCAACTGTATTAGCAAAAGCAACAGTAATCGCTCTACCACTGTATTCGCTAAAACAGTAAGAATCGCTAAAACAACAAGAATGGATATAACAATAATGAATCAGCCACTCATCTCACCACAACAACTTCAACAACGTTTGCTAGCAGAAGACAATATCATCATCCTCGACGCCAGCATCGAGTTTCAAATTCCAAGCGAGTCAGAAAAGATCAAAGGACAAATGATTCCTGGTGCTATTCGTTTTGACTACGACAAAGACTTTTGTAACAAGCACACTCTGCTTCCTCACATGTTTCCGAGCGAAAAACACTTCAACACTCGCGCAAAAGAAATTGGCATCAATCAAGACAGTACGATTGTGGTTTACGATAACTCCGGAACCTTCGCTTCTCCTCGTGCGTGGTGGATGTTTATGGCAATGGGACACAACGACGTATTCATCTTAGATGGCGGTTTGCCAGCTTGGATCGAAGCCGGTTACGCGACCGAGACTGACTATCGCACCGAAGTAAAAGCGGGCAATTTTGAAGGCCATATTCAAGACGACTACTTTGTCAGTGCTCAGCAGATTGAAGGTTACTCAACTGACAAGAGCGCAAACATTGTAGATGCTCGTTCTCAAGCTCGTTTCGATTCAGAAGTTCCTGAACCACGTGAAGGCTTGCGTAGTGGCCATATACCGAATTCTATTTGCCTACCATTTGCCCAAGTACTCAAAAACGGCAAGTTAAAGTCCCAAGAAGAGCTTATTGATATCTTTTCAACGCTAGAATTAACGCCTTCTCAACCTATGTTCTTTAGCTGTGGCTCTGGCGTAACAGCTTGTATCATATTATTAGCCGCTAAACTCGCTGGCTATAACGGTGAAATGGGTGTTTACGATGGTTCATGGACGGAATGGGGTGCTAACGACAAACTCCCTATCGCCGTGACTAAAAAGTAATTCAACTTCGCTTAATGCAACTATTAGAATATACTGCGCATGCATAAAGAGCTTACTGATAATGATGGCCCCACGTCTCATGAAGTAAGCCTCTATGTCGCAGTCAAAGCTATGTTCATTTGAGACCAAGACTCGATTCACGCCGTTTGATTTGTAACCCACATCAACTTGCTAACCATAATTCGTGATTAATCATAAACTAATCGTTATCGACGTTATGAATACTAATTTTTCACTCAAGAATCTCTGCTCGTAGTCGTTACACTATTTAATCATTAATACTTTCATCATTGATGTTTGTATTTTTCGTTGCATGAATCGCGCTGACAACCCAATAGTTTGTCACTTGCAGTCTGTTAAAAGTAGTAACCAACAAAGGCATCTCATGGCTCTATTTAAGCAAAATATCTGGTCGCTGTACGCGTTTGTCGTACTACTGACCCTGATACTTTTCGCCGCGTTGGGAATAACAAACTGGAAAGCAAACAGAGACGACTTCATAGAGCAGCAACACATTCAGGTTGAGCTTTTTTCTAGCTCCGTCAACTCGCTGCTGACCAGTCAAGAAGCCTTATTAGAAGTGGTTGGCCATCAACTGGCTCAACAGTCTGATTTCACACGTACTGCATCTATCCAGATTAGGCCAATATTAGACAAGCTACTTGAGACCCACCCTGCGATAGCAGCGTTTGGCTTGTTGAACACCGACGGTGATTACCTCTCGATTAGCTCAAATCTCGAACTTGCGAATCAAAGGAACTTGCTGCAATACGCGCCAACCAGAGGCTCCTTCCTAGACGCCCTATCAAGCAGTAGCATGGTGCTTGGCCGTACCTATTTTCAAGATTCGTTGAATAGCTTAGTCATCCCGCTGAGAAAATCCATTTCAATCGATGGCAAGAAAGCCGATGCAGTAATGACCGCAGGGCTACGATTAGACGCAACGATCGTATTTGAAAATAATGCTCACGCCGGAAGTTTCAATACACTAAGCCTGATCAGAAAAGACAGCTATCGCCAGTTTTATTCAAGTGATATTGAATCTGAGAGTGCCTATTCCTCTCCAGTCGGCAAAGATGTCATGCAGCGTATTGCAAGTATCTTTACCGACCACTTCGGAATTAGCGTACAAGAAGCGATGAATGGGCAAGAAACCTATTCTTTTGTCGTCGACGATGAAGAGTACCACTCTTTGATGAGCGCGAAATACATCCCAAACTACAAATTATGGGTGGTAGGACGTACGGATCTAACTCACGTCGATAGTATATTCATACAAGAGTTCAGCATTCTTTTCGTTGCCTTTATTTTTCTTCAGTTTGGTTTCTACTTTTTGGTTAAGTCGATTGCCAAGAATGAACAACGGACTCGTAGCCAACTCATTTATCAGGCGAACCATGACCCTTTAACCTCTCTGCCAAACCGTTTGTACATGCGTAGAAACATTGGTAAATGGATTGACGATGAGTCAGAGCCGTTTTCGCTGTTGTTTATCGATATCGATAACTTTAAATGCGTCAATGACACCCACGGGCATGACTTTGGAGATAAGGTTCTCAAACAGATCGCTTTGCGTTTGATGAGGTTCCGATCTCGCCTCAGCCTATTGGTACGTGAATCCAGTGATGAGTTTTTGTTCTTGACGCCCTTGTCGAATGAAGCTGAAATTAAACGACTCGCCAAGCGCATTATTGAAGTGCTTTCTCAACCTTATGAAGTTGAAAGCGCTCAGTTTTTGTTAGGTTGCAGCATCGGCGTAGCGCGTTTCCCAGAACACGGAAAAGATCTGGATAGCCTGTTACGTTCTGCCGATATTTCAATGTACAAAGCGAAACAGCAGCAAAACTCGTACAGTATTTTCACAACGGAAATGCAAGATGCTCATCTCTACAAAATGAAAGTAGAACAAAGGCTACGCATCGCTATCGAGAAACAAACGCTGTTCATGGTTTTCCAACCGCTGGTTCGTGCAAATGAAAGTATTCATGGTGTAGAAGCACTCGTGCGCTGGATTGATGAGGAATTGGGTTTTGTTCCGCCAGATGTCTTTATACCGATAGCAGAGAACACGGGTTTAATGCAAAAACTGGGGACTTTTATTATTGAGTCCAGCATTATGCAGATCGCCCACTTGCACCGAACAACAGAACAAAAGATCGGGCTGTCGATCAACATATCAGTGCGTCAGTTTTCTCATCAATCCTTCTCTGAGCACTTGTTCGCGACACTAGAAAAGTATCAACTCTCTCCTAGCTGTGTAACGCTAGAAATTACCGAGAGCTTGTTCATTGAAGATGTGACTTTGGTGAAACCGACTTTTGAAGCCCTCAAAGAGAAGAATATAAAGATCTCTTTAGATGATTTCGGGACAGGTTATTCATCACTAAGTATGTTGAAAGCACTGCCTATCGATGAACTTAAAATCGATAAGAGCTTTATTGAGAACATTGCTGTCGATCAACAGTCACTCACAATGGTGCAAAACATCATCGCAATCGGTAAGAACTTCGGCATGGTGGTGTTGGCAGAGGGCGTAGAATCCAACGAGCACTTCGCTATTCTAAAAGCATGCGGATGTGACTTAATGCAAGGCTATTACTTCTCTCGCCCTATCCCTTACGATGAGTTATATGAGTATCTCGCCCCTTCTCTTGAAACCATGAATAAAGAGCCAGAGCCTACAAGCTAACGATAAACAAAAGGGAGCCCAAATTGGCTCCCTTTTGTTTATACGCCGCTTAACATTGCGGTCCAAAAAATGAAAATACAGACAATGAAAACAAAACCCATTACGACTTAACTGTTATCACAACTCGTCGATTGCAACCTGTTGCCTTGTTGTCCACAACCTTACAAATGGGTGCGCTTTCGCCATACGCATATTCAACGATGCGACTTCCTTGGTGAAGATCTTTCTTCAAGTAGCTCGCCACTTGTCCGGCACGGCGAGATGACAGGGCTTTGTTGTAGCTTTTACTGCCTACACTATCTGCGTGACCCTCTATATAAATCTTGGACTTATCACTCACTAAGCTAAGGTACTGGCCTAATACTTGCTTGTGGCTTTCATCCAATTGATACACATTAGTTGGGTAATTAAGCACCAGGGATTGCGTCGCTTTATCATAGAAACACACATCATCTTGAGATCCGATTTGAATCACTTCACTCTCTCTATTGATCACCTCATTTTGAGGTTTCTCATTTAGCTCTACCAGCTTCCCAGTCACTTGTGTCGTAACAATATGAGAAGACACCAACATTTTCGAAGTGACGTATTCGCCAACATCACCCAAGCAGTTTGTATAGCCCAATGGAGACATTAGCATCGTAGATAAAATCACTAGGTATCTCATGTTAATCCTTTAGTTTTCCGGTTTCTTCATTAATCAAATTCAAAATGTACTTGTATACATCTTCGCCATCTTTAGCGTGATAGATGTTCTGCTTACCAAAGCAATATCCAAAGCCATCGGTTTCTGCCACTTTATAATTAATACCAATGACGCCCATCGTGACTTTCGTTTTCTCAGCTTCAGTTGGCGCATTACTTTGGAAACGATTTCGTTTCGCTGAAATGGTTGAGCGCAGCTTTTTACATAACCCCTGATCCACCAATTTTTGTAAATAACTATCATCACCATCTTGACCATCCGATAAAACAATAAACACTTGCTCAGGGTTTAGATTGGTTGCTTTGTTCGCCTCTTGCGCTGCAGCAATGATTCCATTCCAAGATGACGTTCCCCCTGCCGCTTGTAATTGAGTACTCATTAATTGAGACCGAAAATCGTCATAGTCTTCAGTCAATGGGATATCATAAAACTTGTAATACTTAGAAAACTTAACGTTCTGAGTATAGATTCGCTCAATCTCGTATCGACTCATCCCCCACTTTGGTTCGAGAATTTCGTTATACACAACGGGCTTGTCAAACATTCGCCTAACCGTTGTCGCAGGAGAGTTTCGAGCGTAATCATAAGCGTATTTCTTTCGCCATGAACCGTAATAACCATAGGCGTTAACTCGTACAATCTTGTCTGTTTTTTTAACATGAAGCGGGTTGTACCCGAGTAAAGCTACTCTGCTTTTTTCTTCCGTGTTGAACTCTTCAATGTCATCGACGACTCGTTTAATGGTCTCTTTCACGACATCGAGCTTCATTTTTCCGTTCTTCCATGGGTTACCCATAGAACCACTAAAGTCACCGATAAAGTAGACATCAACAGGCTGAGGGAGATACTTGCGCGTAACTGCTCGCCCGCTCACCGAAAACTCTGGCTTTAAGTTCATCTCTTCGTACGCGATCCAAGACGTATATTTGGCAGTCGCACTCACCACAAAGTCACTAAACGGAGCGAGTTCACCACTGGCTTGAACACAGCCATCTTTGTACTCACACTTACTTGTATACACCGCAACATCAACATCATCTGTGTTATCAACAACGTATCTATCGACTAAATAGCGTGCATACTTTACGTTCTTTTCTTCGTCCTCTTTAGGACTCGCGATGAGAGCCAAGCTAGCGACTTCTGCGGCTTCCAATAACCTCGTGTGTGCTAGCATTTGTTGAGACATCTGCATCGAAAAGGCCATGAAAATAACCATCATAGGCAATAGACCAACGAACAAAATACCGGCGACACCTCGGTTTTTCTTTATCGATTTCACCTTAAACCCTCGCAAATGAATAAGATGTACTTACAAGCCGAAAAACCTCTCCGTTGGCGATCCCAATCAAATTAGTTGGGATTTCATAACAAAGAGACACCTGATACATAGGTAATCTGCGGCCTCGTGATGTGATAGGGAGTATTTCTATCGCTTTTTCTTTGGTGATATCACTCATGTCTGGAAAGTCACATCCGTGTATGCTCCCTTTAGTCAGAGTCTTTTGAACCCTTCGGTAATTCACTTTCCCTCCAGATAAAGCCGTTTCTTCTAGTCTTATCTCGTCGATACGCATCCCAAATTTGGTTTTATCAAAGTTTGGAATCATTCGTTTCATCGAAGCAGAAGCAATCACAAACGCGTTGTGTTCTGTTTTCTGACAATCGCCCGCACAGATATCCATATTGGCATTAAACAATTGTTTTCGTTCAGCAAAGATCGTGGTCAATGAATAAGAAGCTCTGTCGAGTTGTCCTTTTTTATTGATGGCCAACATATGGTTTACTACGACGACAAAAATGCCTGATGCAAAGACCAATACCATCGCCAACTCAACTGCAAATGCACCTTTTTGTTTAGCTTGCACAACCCGCTCCCTGACCAATTTTGAAAGAGCATCTTTCATATTCTTGAATAGTGATAATTTCCCGCTTGATAGGCATGTCTGGGAACCATATTGAGACAATCGGATCGTAGGTGTATTCCAAAGCGTAAACAGCTAAAGCCATATCTTCCGGTTCATCTTTCTTATCTGGACACTTATCTGCAGAAGCATAAGTATCCGTGCATTTGAGAAAGCCTTCGTAATCTCGAAAATAGTTAACATGGATGATCACACTCCCCTCTTTGACTACGTTGCTCCACAAAGATCCGCCCGCCTTGTCCAACTCATCTTTGATCATTTGGCCGTAGTTAATAGAGTTACTACTGCTCGAGTCGCCCGCTTTTTTTGTTCGCATCACCGCTGTCGTTAATGCGTGATCAGTCATGCTCATTGAGAAGGTCAAAATACAGATTTCAACCCACCCAAAGACAATAGCCAGAAAGATCGGAATACCCATGGCAACTTCAACCGTCAACGACCCCTTTTGCTTTCGTTTAAACGATTTCATAGTCGGACATACCTTTTCTTGGTGTAATCAACAACGAATGCTCCCTTAATATCAATACTATTTAAGAACGCTTTCGCTTCATCTAAGTCATTAAAATCACCAATGCAATAGCGCTTCCACAATCCATGTGTATACGAATAAACAGAGCCATAATTTGTTTTTAAGTAATTCAAGAAATCCGAAGGAATCGCCGTATACGTCGCTAACACTTGTACTCGATAAATAGGTTTTGCACCGGGTTTAAGTTTTCTTGGGTCAAGCACCGAGCCATCGACACTGTGTCTAGAAGCTTGAAACTCCCCAGTCGTATCCAATTTACTGACTCGCGATGTCGGTGCGACAAAGCCACCTGAATTAACTTGAGAACCAATAAGCTGTTGTTCCATTTCTATCGTTGACTGTGTCACGGCCTTCTTCCCTTTGCTTTTAGATATTGATCTCATTAATGCAGATAGCTGCTTGTGAGCCTGCTCATCACTATTCGAATGTTTTAGAACTTCCAACGCGATATCCGGTCGCTGAGATTTAACCGAAGATAGAATCAAGTTAGAACTCACTCTCTGGTCGTTTGGATTTGACAGGTAAAGGTCATATAAAATGTCCGTCGCACCCAAATAGTCAGACTGCATTATTTTTACAACGGCGATATTGTTTCCGGCTTCTCTGTCTGAGGCTCCTTGCTTGCGACTTTCCTCAAAATGCTCAATAGCTTCGGTAAATCGCTTTTGTTGCGCTAATATTTTCCCGGTTAAAAGTTGGTACTCATATTCTGCTCCACCTTCATCCCTATACTTGTCTAACTCTTCTAATGCGCGCTCAAAGTTCTTTTTCAGATAGTAAATTCGTGCACTGGTTAGAATATAATCCGGTTCATCAAGATCGCTTGGGCTGTATGTGTTTCTATATAACTCTGCCGATTTAATATCTTTAAGGTCCAAATACAAATTAACGAGTTTGACTTTATATACAGGGTCGGATTGTATATTTGACTTATAAAACTCAACGAGCTTTTGTGAATCGCCCGATCCAATAAGCAATTGCTCTTTGGTATCAAGCTGACTGTCAACGGTTGTACAACCTGAAAGTAAAACCAGAACAATAATGGCTAATACAAATTTTCTTATCACATTAACATCCTTAAAATACCTGGGGCTGCGATGAGAACAACAATCGGAACCATGATAAAAGCAATCAAAGGAATAGACATTTTTGCCCCCATCTTTCCAATCCGTTCCTCTAGGTCCATCATATTAAGCTCTCGAATATCAGTCGCTAACGTTGCTAATACAGGTCCAACAGATGAGCCAAACTGTAAGCTCTGCACCATAGTCATAACAAAACTTTGAGATTCGCTAGTTGGTACAAGCTCGTAAAATTCTTCTAATGCCTTTTCCAATCCGACCAAGCGAGAGCGTTCAACCGTGACTCTGACAACATGGGAAAGATTACTGTCTACCGAGTGGAGCTCCTTTGCCAGATACTCCAAACTAGACTCGATTGTCATACCGGTATGAACACACACATTCATAAGGTCGAGTAAAAAAGGTAACCTTGAACTGATATGCTTTATATTAGCTTTGCCTCGAGCAGACACATAGGAATCCGGCGCGATGACAAACGCTAATAAGGCCCCCAATAAATACAGCAAAGAAAATATTACTTCGGTTTTACCGTTAAAGAAGTCAAGACCAATTAATACTAGGCAGATACTAAAAGGGATTATTTTCAATAAATAGTAAGCATCAGCAAGGAAGTCATTGTAAAAACCAGCTGCGACTAACTTCCGTTTAGTTTCATGCTTATTGAAACTAAGCCGAGACAAAATAGCCTTAAATAAATCCGTTCGTTTTTTTTCTTCGCGTGTTGAACCAATTATTTTTCGAGTTTCTATATTTGCTCTCGTGTTATCCCAGAAGCGCAAGCAATACGTTGCTAGAACCATAGAGATAATAAATATGACACTCCAAACAATGGCGGTTTCAAAGTCCATCAATTGACACCTCGCAAAATCAGCCAAATGCAAAAGAAGCCTAACAACTCACTCACTAGAACGTAATAAAAAATGGGTTGTCCCGCTTCTTCAAACATCACGAAGCTGTAGTTTTCAGGACTTGTAAACTTCAAAATGATCAAAAAAATCACGGGTAAACAAGCGATAATTTTGGCAGATGCACGAGCTTCTGAGGTCAGCGCATTTTTCTTTTTCTCAACCGCTCTAGAATCGAACATAAGGCGGTTAATTTTGTTGATCACATCTTTGAGCTGACCACCTCGAGCTAGGTTGATTCTTATCGTGGAGGCAAAGAAAAAGTACTCTAAGTAAGGGAATGTATTGCTACTACGTTCAAGAACATCATCAGGGTCTTCACCAATGAGCAAACGCTCAGCCATGAACTTAAACTCCTTGCCCACTTCATTGTCCAGTTGCTTACCTACATACTCGAACGCATGAATGATACTTTGACCTGAAGAGATCGCTCCACTCAAGATATTCAAAGCATCTGGAAAGTTAGTTTTAAAACGGTCCATCTGCCGTTGCTTTAACTTATTGTAAAAAACGAAGAACAAAATAGGCTCAACAATAATCAGGCAAACTAGGTAATCCTGACGCAAGAAAAACTCATTAATGGCATAAACTGCTGAAGCAGATACACTAACAAATAGAATCAGTTTCAAAGACATGTTGGGCTGGAAGACCTTGATTGTCTTCTTGTAACTTTTCCTAAGCTTGGCCTTATAGCTTTCTTCAAACAGTTGTGAGTCGATAACTGACCGAACCCCTTTTACCCCTTCAAATTCAGCCTCCATTTCAATCAAACTACTCAATTTCTTGTCTTGGCGAGAGCGATTGATAAGAAAGTAGAGTAACAAAGCACTCCATGACGCAATCAGTATTAAGGTCATGTAAAGATCTCCCTTACCGCTTGTTCTAATCCAAAGAATTTTGCGCGTTCATAGATTACAGAACGAGTGGATAAGCCCGGAGTTCGGAACTCGCCTTCCATTTTCCCATCTTTGAAATTTGAAGTAGCTTCGTAACGAAAAATATCCTCCATCACCACGCTATCCCCTTCCATACCAATGATCTCAGAAATGTACATCACTTTACGGCTACCATCATGGAGACGCTTTACTTGAACGATAAGGTCAACTGCGCTAACAATGGTTCTACGTATTGCAGATATGGGCAAACTAGCGGTAGCCATCATCACCATACTTTCAGTACGAGCAATCGCATCTCGCGGTGTGTTGGCGTGTAATGTGGACATCGACCCGTCGTGGCCCGTGTTCATCGCTTGAAGCATCTCAAAAGCTTCTCCACCACGACACTCACCAACAATGATTCGGTCAGGACGCATACGAAGCGCGTTGATCACAAGGTCTCGAGCGGTAATTTCTCCCGTCCCTTCAACGCTAGCTTGTCGTGTTTCAAGCCTAACTATGTGAGGCTTTTGAAGCTGTAGCTCAGCGGCATCTTCAATGGTAACAATACGTTCCGTTTCACCAATAAATCCAGACAGCGCATTGAGTAGCGTTGTTTTACCTGAACCTGTACCACCGGAGATCAATATGTTGCATTTACAGTGGCTCGCAATGGACAAAAGCTTAGCCATCTCAACAGACATAGCGCCAAACTCTGCGAGGTTCTCAAGCTTAATTTTTTGCTCTTTGAACTTACGAATAGAAATTGACGTACCATCAATTGCAAGTGGTGGTATCACAATGTTTACACGACTGCCATCCATCAAACGAGCATCACAAAGTGGCTTCGACTCATCGATACGACGACCTACATTCGATGCGATTCGCTTAGCAATCGTGTTCAATTGTTTCTCGTTAACAAATTGAATCGGTGATTGTTCAACTTTGCCATTGATTTCAATGAAAATATCCGATGGTCCATTGATCATGATATCCGATATATCATCGTTATCGACCAAGGCTTGCAGTGGCCCTAAGCCTTTTAACTCATCGAGTAATGCTTTGACTAAATCGACGCGTTTCAATGAACTCACTTGTAACTGCTTCTTATCGATCAGAATGTTAACCGAATCTTTAAGCTGTTCCTCTAGCTCTTGACTGCTGATTTCAACAAGTGTCGCGGCGTCTAACGCATCGAAGATTTCATCCCTAAGCTGGATGTAGATTTCTTTTAATTGATTCATTTTCTAAACAAACTGAAGCGTGATTTAGTTTTAATTTTTTTGCCTGTTAGCGTGGCAACCATACTCAGAACGGCAGTCGATGACTTGGATTTAAGCAACTCATTAATACCCTGCTGAACCACTATTTTTTCGAGTGACGGCTCGTACATGAAATCAATGCTATCTTTGGCTTTGATCCTCTCTTTCGCACTTGCAAGAGTCACCATGAAATCTTTCGCTGGCCTATTTAGGTTAAAAATAATCTGGTGTTCAGATTTACCGATCTTCTTCTTCAATAGGTTATATGAACGCAATGAAGAGACCGAAGGTTCGCAAACAATAAAGATACGGTGATATTTATCTGACAACTCCTGGTCGTGCATCTCTTCGTAGCAGGACAACGGCGCTGAATCGATAATAAAGTTATATTGATCAATCAGTTGGTTTGAGAGGTTGTACAGCGTAGACGCATGATCGGAAAGACAAGCGACATTCTTCTCTAGAACCAAATAATCAAGCTTCTCTTTAACGCCATGTACATAGGTTTTGGCTATCGCACTATCAATATCGATCTGATTTAAATCAATACTGTTGTGCTTAGCTTTCAAACCTTTTACACCTATATAAATGTCACTGTTTAGTGCTCCAGAATCATGATCTACTAGCAGTGTCTTGAGGTTCGCTTGCTCCGCTAAGGAGTGCGCTAAGACGGAACTTATGCAAGACACACCAATACCGCCTTTAGTCCCTAAAACCAATATACGTTTGGCTACGCGTGTTTTCTTTACTGAACTTTCGCCGTCTTGCGTCGTTTTAATTGCCGCAAGTAACGCATCAAGTTCTAGATCCCACAAAACATAAGTAGCGCCTAAAGCATGTACTTGATTACGCAGCTTTATAGAATCGACGTCGCATAGAACAAGCAAAGATATATTTACATCTAAACGAATCGAGATCTCGGACACTTGCTCAATAACATTTGTGGCACTACGAAGATCAAGCACGACATGGTTAAGCTTGATGCTTGACTGATTCCAAACACCATCTAAATCAATGTCAGTCACTTCAAGTGGTTTAGGAAAGCCTTCAATTGCGTATAAATCATGGATCGATTCAGTTAGGGCGCTATCATCTGAAACAATGAGATCGGTAGCCTCAACTGATGACTTCACTTTTGAAGACGAATTACGAAACAAGATATCCAAGTCCATAACTATTTAGCCTTCTTAATAGGGTTAACCAAGCTGATGTTTCGGTTATGTTCAACACTACAACCAAATTGATATTCTTCTCTTTGCGAGAACACCATCACTCCACAATCACTGCCTTTAATTCGGACATATCGACCTATGATCAAGATATTTTTCTCTTGGTCATTATCGGCAAGTTCAACTTTGTACCTGTCTTTCGCGATAGATTCCGACTTAAACCTATCTCGTAGCTTAGCGACAAACTCACTAGCATCAGGCTTATATTTAATGTAAAACGTCGCTTTCGGCTCTCTAGCATTGAGGTCTCGTATAAAAGCTACAGAGCGAGTCATTGAATCTTCACCACTCGTCATATCAAATTCAAAACGCTCCTCTAATTGCTCAATCACACTAGAGTTTGAAGTATCAACGTGGGTACAAGCAGTAGTAATAAGAACGATTAAAGTAATAACGATCCATCTCATTAGTTGAACCCTCCTTGGTTTATCGTGTTTTTTAGCTCAGGTTCATCAAGATCCGAAAGGTCTATCCTCAGAAGTCGTTCAAGATCACTTGTACGTCTAAAGCTTGGCAATTTGACCTGCTCTTGCTCGACCGGATCAACCAGATTGACGGTCGCAACTATGATCAATTCTGTTTTAGAGCGGTTTGTAGAAGTGTGGCTAAATAGCGCACCTAAGATTGGGATGTCCCCCAGAATTGGAATCTTGGTTAACGATTCACGCTCTTCTGATGTCAATAATCCTGCCAAGACGAAGCTTTGTCCGTCTTTCAAGTGAACTGTTGTTTGAGCTCTTCGAGTGCGCAAAGAGGGTACGGAAATTAAACCTGTTGTGGTTTTGTTTGATTCATCAATAGAACTGACTTCAGGGATTAAGGTTAAGCGGATATTTTCCGTGTCAGTAACCTTAGCAACCATGGCTAATTTGACGCCGTACTCTTTATAAGAAATAGTAATACCGTCTTCGTCTCGCACCGCAATTGGGATCTCACCACCCGCAAGAAAACTGGCCTGCTCACCCGATATAACAGATAGGTTTGGCTCTGCCAATACACGACCGATTTTGTCATCACCACTTGCAGAGATAACCGAAACTATATCTTGAGCCGTAAAATCAAGTAGCTTATTAACAAAGGTGCCCGGCTCACCACTATCACTATAGGTAACACCTAGCTCAGTAAGAAAAGAACTTGAGACTTCCGCAACCGTTAGCTTTACATTGATCTGTTCTGTGGTGAGAACTTTCAAGTTATTAATGACTTGGTCGTAGTTGTACTTTGTCGTGTACTCTAGTTCGTCTAAAACCTCCCCGCCAACATCTTTCAGTTCATATGTCTTACGTCGACGTTCTTTCTTCAACATTTCACCGACCAATCGATGAATCTTTTGCTTAATCTCTTCGCTACCAACTATGCCGTCTAAGACCACTTGATCACCGACATTGGAAACCACAACGCTTTCATCAGGGAATCGAGCGATTAACGTTTGCTTCAATAGTCGCAAGCTTTGGTTAACGACCAATTCAGCATTGTAGATTTCGTTTCCACCGCGATCATAAACAATCACTGAAGTAGTACCCTGGCCAACGCCATAAACCACAACCTTATTGTCATCGATGATTTTGTAGTCTGCTATTTCTTGATTCGCCACAAATACCGTTGATATTTGTCGCTTCAAATTAATGGTTTTTGCGGCACCCTGATCCAAGTTCATTAATTCTGATGCGAGTAATGGACATGAAAGAATCCCGCTCAATAGCAACGCTATATTTTTGTTCCTTAAAGTCATGTTATTCCTTACCACGTAATTCTCTAACACCAAACTGAGTTTCTAAAAGATCACTACTGCGGATAGATAAATAGCGATTCTCGATTTCCGATGGAATGATATTCACGTCACCAATTTTTTGAGCCATTTCTAGCTTCAAAACGCTGCGCATATTTAATGCAATAACTAAACTGTACTTTTTGTCTTCGGCATCTTCAGAGTCAGTATCTTCAGCGCTCCCTTTTATTACCTGTAAAACTCGCGCTCCACTGATAATCACTCGACTAACGAGATCCCCTATATCACCATAGCCATTCTCAACGAGGTTTGATTTTGAAGAAGTTGTAGAAACGAAGCTCACTTTATCACCCGGAGTAAGGGTTGCGGTCTGTACTACTCCAATACCGGTTACTTCATAAAAATAAGGTAATTCACCGTCATTCAGTGACAGGTACATATAATCTCTATCTCCAGGGTTAGAGATCATATCTTGTGTTAAGTAAGTACCTTCAGAGATGTCTTCTTTAAATAGAGCACCAGGTTCAACAATAAGGTCATCTTCTAACGTATAGTAGTAACCATCTAAGTCAGATATATGAACAAATTTCTTGTCATAAAATTTAGGAGCCAACGGTTGAGAGCGTTTAATCGCTTTCTGAGTGACTAAAACACTAACTTTTGGTTCTTCTTTCTGCTGTACTTCCTGTGGTTCTTCATTATCTGAAATATAGTTGGAATTGATATAAATCAATGTAGAGAAAATAGATAAAGCAACAAGAAGGAGAATGATAATTCTGTTCATATTAAGCCTAAAATAGGGGCAAAAGCCCCTTAATATATTATTCTTAGTGGCTAATTATTTGCCTGTAGTAGCTTTAGTTAGGTTGCCTGTCACTTTAGTTAATGCACCAGTGATAGCATTTTTAAGCGCATCAGTTTGAAATGCCGCAAGTACTAAAGCCGACATTACAACTGCGATAATTGCATATTCCACAGCCGTAACACCGCGAATATCATCTTCGAACTTCATTTTTAGTTCAGCTAATTTTGCTAAAGTTTTGTAGTACATGGTAATCCTCTAAAAGTATATCGACCGTCGGTCTAATTGAAATTGCGAAATGAAATCTACCCGATATAAAAGTATACATCCAATTAATAGTTATTATGATCGCATAACATAAACTTATTTAACCAGTATAAACAATTTTTATTATGGTATAAAAATAATAAGTAAGATTCACATTGATATACGTAACGAACACCTATACTC